>DEWO01000104.1:0-862 GCA_002363695.1 Prevotella sp. UBA3208 | reverse complement strand
AGAAGATTATGGACCTGCTGAAGGAACTGTGGGCTACGGGTGACACCCAGAAGGTGGCTGACGGCGTACTGGGCGCAGAGTTTATCTGGCAGGAAGACCTCAACAAGATTCAGGGCCTGAACGCTATGGTGAAGCAGTTCCTCGACCTGATTCAGGAGAAGGGTATGCTGGAGGCTGTGAAGACTATCCTCTAAGAACAAGAAAACATAAGAAAAAAGGTGAGCTGACCAACGGGGTTGGCTCACTTTTTGATTTTTATACGAAAATAAATCCCAAATTGTTTTGTTCTTTGCCCACAAATTTGTATCTTTGCAACAGGAAACAGGGGTCGTGCCGGTTCGATCGGGATACTCATCAAATTACATCGAAAACTGAGCTGACTTCTCTTGCCAATGGCGGGCCACAATGCGTGTCACACACGTAAGCCGAAAGGTCGGTGGATTACAACGGCAGAGAGCACTCGAATCTTTTAACAAAGGAGTTTTCATCACATCATCGGGCGGCCCCTTCTTTTCTTTTTTGTCATTAAACATTGAAGATTCAACAACCAAACATCAAATTTCAAAACACCCATGTTTTCAGGCATCATAGAAGAGTTTGCTACCGTTGTAGCCATCAAGAAAGACAGAGAAAATATTGACTTCACCTTGCGTTGTTCGTTTGTCGATGAACTGGGTATCGACCAGAGTGTGGCACATAACGGTGTCTGCCTGACTGTGGTACGCATAGAGAACGGTACCTATACCGTAACAGCCATGAAGGAGACGCTGGAGCGTTCAAACCTGGGACTGCTGAAAGTCGGCGACAAGGTGAACGTAGAGCGCTCAATGCTGATGAACGGCAGGCTGGACGGCCACATCGT
>DEWO01000029.1:591-3067 GCA_002363695.1 Prevotella sp. UBA3208 | reverse complement strand
CCAGTGCCTACTATAGCCGTCCCGGTAAGAAGGGTAAGCCGGAAAGTTTCTTTACACACATCATCACTCAGAATGACAAGATGATGGATTGCGTGCGTCAGTTCCATCAGATTCTCGATACCATTCCGCAGTCGGAGGCAGCCTTCCAGATTGCCAAGGACGCCGTCATCAAACAGTTAGCATCGCAGCGCACGCAGAAGATGAGTGTACTCTATAGTTATCTTTCAATGAAGAAGCTGGGTCTTGACTACGACTTGAACGCGAAGATATACCGCGACGTGCAGCAATTGACACTGCAGGATATCGTACGCTTCGAACAGCAGCAGATGGCTCGTAAGCCCTACCGTTACCTCATCCTTGGCGACGAGAAGGAACTCGACATCCCCTCATTGGAAAAGATTGCTCCCATCCGTCGCCTGACGCTTGAGGATGTCTTCGGATACTGATTTCTTGTCCGAGGGTATCATTGAAAAAACGGACGTGTTCCCAACTCAGGGAGCCGTCCGTTTTTTGGCGCTTCAATAGTTTTCTATAGGTGATAGTAATCCACGTCTATGTATCCTCCCAATGACTTGGTGGCATAGTTGAAGATGGCAAAGCGTGTACCCATGAAAAACCTCCTGTAGTCAAACTGCATGTGGAAGTCGGTGCCCAGTTGCTGGAACGTCTTTCCGTCCGTACTGTAATAGAAGGTGGCACGGTCCTGGTGATTGGAGAAGTCAGCCTCTACGCGAAGCCATACGGTCTTTCCCTTCAGGCTAATACGCGCTTTTTCCTCTGTTTCGACATTCATTACTGCTTTGTCGCTGTCACGCAGACTGACGACCTGCCGGCTCATGCTGAGCTCATAGCGTTTGCCTGTCCGGGTGATGTCCAGTACGCCAGAGTGTCCGTTGAAGGCGGCAAAACCAGCATGGTCTCCATCCTTCATGTGACTGATGTCCATCTTGATGGTTGCAGTGCTCTGCGGTCCCGTCATACGCTGCGACAGGGTGTTGGGTGCGGTGAAGAGGTTGTCTGCCAACCGTGCGGTCCTGAGCCGTAGCCACCCCTTTCGTTCGGTGAGTGACCAGCCGTTGTCTATGGGGTTGTGGTTCCACTGCCATACAAGTTTCAGCCTGTCGCTGTCAAAATCGTCAGAAGCCACAATGCTCTTCTTTTCATGGCCAGGGTAGGGGATGTCCGTCACTTTGTCCACATGTCCCTGCTCATTGCCCAGCATGGGCCAGCCGTCTACCCAGCGGCAGGGCATCAGCACCGGTACGCGTCCTATGGCGCCGCGGTCTTGGAAGATGATGCCCCACCAGCGACCGTCCGGCCCGTCGACTATTGTCCCTTGGCCTACGCCGCCGTATGTGTCGAAGTCGTCTTCCAGGATGACTTTCTTTTCCCAGGGGCCTGTGATGTTGTCGGCCCTGTAGCACACCTGACGGCGTACGTGCCCTCGGGTCCAGCTGATCATCAGCAGGTAGTATCGGCCGTCGTGCATCAGCGCCCGGCTGCCTTCCAGCAGTCCCGTTTCCGTCGAGTCGCGCTCAAAGATACGCATGTCCACACCTTCGGGCTCTACGTCGCTGAGGTCGTTCTTCAGCTGTATCAGCTGTCCTGTGCCGTAGAAGACGTACACACGGTTGTTCACTTCGTCGAACAGCAGCGAGTTGTCGTGGAAGTGGCGGGGGCGCGACACCAGCCGCCACGGACCTTCGGCCCGTTCCGACTCATAGATGTACGAGCGCCACGGCTTGTCGTTGGGCGAGAAGAGTGTGTAGAACTTCCCGTTGTGATAGCGTAGCGACGTTGCCCATTGTCCACGGCCGTAGGCTGAGCATCCTTGCAGGTCGTAATTGGGCGTGTCCGTCAGGCGTTCAAACACATAGCTGGCGATTTCCCAGTTCACCAGGTCCTTCGACTTCATGACGGGGGCTCCTGGCATCAGGTGCATGGTCGTGCTGACCATGTAGAACGTGTCGCCAACACGAATCACGTCGGGGTCGGGCACGTCGGCATTGATTACGGGGTTTTCAAACTTTGTCGCTTTAGTCCCACTGACAATGAACAGCAGGGTCAGCAGGGTCAATAACAGTTTCTGGTTCATATCTTTATATTGATGTTGTCATTTGCGTTGCAAAGTTACGAAAACAAACGCAATTGCCCTATGCCGGTTGTCGCATTTACTTTTTCTGATGTTTCATGTCGGTTACCAGAATAAAAAAATCAGCGTCATGTGCAGGTTTTTGGCAATTATTTCGTACCTTTGTGCGCTGTAAAGTAATAACGTCAATATAACTAAGAACAAATACGATTATGGCAAATGTAGTTGATTTCAAGTACGCCCCGATGTTTCAGATGGGCGAAGACAAGACAGAGTATCGTCTTCTGACGAAGGAGGGCGTGACCACCGCCGAGTTTGAGGGTAAGCAGATCGTCAAGGTGTCCAAGGAGGCCCTGACGCTGTTGGCTCAGCAGGCTTTCCACG
>DEWO01000029.1:335-532 GCA_002363695.1 Prevotella sp. UBA3208 | reverse complement strand
GTGGAGTTCATGCTGCGCCGCGAGCACAACCTGCAGGTGGCTGCTATCCTGAACGACCCCGAGGCTTCAGAGAACGACAAGTACGTGGCGCTGCAGTTCCTGCGCAATGCCGAGGTGGCCGCGCGCGGCGTGCTGCCTTTCTGCCAGGACACCGGTACCGCCATCATCCATGGCGAGAAGGGCCAGCAGGTGTGGAC
>DEWO01000029.1:0-274 GCA_002363695.1 Prevotella sp. UBA3208 | reverse complement strand
TGGACCGGCTTCGAGGACGAAGAAGCCCTGAGCCGTGGTGTCTACAACACCTTCACCCAGGACAACCTGCGCTACTCGCAGAATGCTCCGCTGAACATGTACGACGAGGTGAACACCCGTTGCAACCTGCCTGCACAGATTGATATTGAGGCCACCGAGGGCGCTGAATACCGCTTCGTGATGGTCGCCAAGGGCGGCGGTTCGGCCAACAAGACCTACTTCTATGCCATGACAAAGGCTACCATCCAGAACGAGGGCACGCTCATCCCCTTCT
>DEWO01000075.1:16008-16786 GCA_002363695.1 Prevotella sp. UBA3208 | reverse complement strand
ACTGCCAGTGCGGGGGCAATGTCTGAACGGAACGAGTTGCCCACCATCAGCGTCTGCTCTGGGGCGACGCCCAAGTTCTCGCACAACTGGCGATACTCCTTCTCCGTCTTGTTGGACACCGTCTCCATGTGCGAGAAATACTGCTCCAGCCCTGAGCGCTTCAGCTTGTTCTCCTGATCCAGCAGCTCACCCTTGGTGAACACCACCAGTTGATAGCGCCGCAAGTGTGATAGCTGCGACAGCGTCTCCTGCACCTCGGGCAGCGGTGGCGTGGGGAACGTCAGCAGCTCCTCCCCCAGCTCCAGCAGCTTCATCACGATGTCACCCGTCAGCTGTTCGCGGCTCACACGCACGGCATTCTCTATCAGCGACAGCGTGAACGCCTTGGTGCCATAGCCCGTCAGCGGCAGGTTCTTGCGCTCCGTGGAGAACAGCCCCTCGCTCACCTCGCGGGCCGTGGCCCACGGACTGAGCAACCGGCAGCACTTCCGTTCCACCTCGTCAAACCACGACTGGCAGTCCCACAACGTGTCGTCAGCATCGAAGGCAATGACACGAATATCATCCCAATGTCTGTTCATGGCTGCGAAGGTACGAAAAATTCCCGACACTGACAAATTTTTCCGTTCCGTTTCCGCGCAGAGCATACGGCGAGGGGCCGGGGGAGGGGTTGTCCCGCGGGAGGAACCGGGTGAGATTGCCCCCCTCGCCCGACGGACCGAAAATCGTGCCCAAATATCCCGACTTTCGTAAAAGTATACTTCCAGCATCGTAGAAG
>DEWO01000075.1:0-15951 GCA_002363695.1 Prevotella sp. UBA3208 | reverse complement strand
TTCCAGCATCGTAGAAGTATACTTCAAGAATTCTCGCCCTATTGGCTTACGTTTGCAAAGGAACGAAACTTTGGCTTATTTCATGCTGTCAAAGCACCGGGCTATGCGCTCGGCGGCTTCCTTCTTGCGCAGGGGGTGGATGTCGTTCTCCTCGCCCAGGTCGAAGATGTCGGCAGCCTCGGCATGGGCGTCGCCCTCAGCCACCAGACGCTGCTGGTCGCGCAGGCGCTGCCAGTTCCTATAGCCGGCATCGGTGGGATACATATACTTGGCCAGCTGGACGATGCAGAAGGGCAGTGAGGGGTCATGCCACAGCGTGCGCCAGTTGCCCATCAGCTTGCGCAGCAGGTCGGCATAGGGCCCGGGATTGCCCGAATTGGACTCGCCCTGATACCACACCACGCCGCTCAGGGCATAGGGCGCCAGGGGGTAGAGCACGGCGTTATATAAAGTGGAGGCCATGTTCTGCAGCGACACGTCGCCGCTGGGGCACGCTGGCATCGCTGCGCCCGCATGGTGGCGCCACTGAGGGCTCAGCGGAATGACGTCGCGGGGCATGGGGTCCTGGCTCTGACGGTCGGCACCGAAAGCCAGCAGATAGGGCTTGTCCTGTATGAAGTGGACGGTGCCGTACTTGTTGACAAAACGGACGGTGATGACATTGTCGCCCTCGCGCAACAGCCCCTCGGGAATGTCGTAGCGGCGAGGAGGATACTGGTAGTAGGTGCGGCCCACCTCCTGCCCGTTGACATAGGTGAAGTCGGCATCGAACAGCGTGCCTAACAGCAGCCGGGCAGGCTGCCCGGCATGGGCCTTGTCGATGTGGACGTGCTGACGGAGCCAGATGCTGCCCACGATGCCACGCCCGTCAGACCGAGCCCAGTCGTTCTTGTACTGGTTGACCACCGTCCACGCGCTGTCGTCATAGTCCAGGGCGGCAAAGTGCTGAGCGACGCCGGGGTCCCTGGCGTCCAGCAGCTGGCGCCACCGCTGGTCGGCCAACTGATTGGCCTGCTGCTGGGCCTTGACCATCTCGTCGTTCTGGTAGAGCCGGGTCTTCTCCACCTGCAAGGGGTAGTCGCGCTGCAGCGAGTCGGCCGAAATCCACGCTTCGATAGGTGTGCCGCCCCAGCTGTTGACGATGACGCCCTGAGGGACTCCCCTCTGCTCCTGCATACGCTTGCCGAGGAACGTCCCGATGGCCGAGAACAGCCAGGCGTTCTGCTTGTTCAGCGGCTTCCAGTTGATGGCGGTGGGACGGATGTCGTCCTGCACTCCCTTGGTGTTGGCCTCGTTCTGCACACGGAACAGGCGCACCTGGTTGTTGTCAAAATGGTCGATTTCATCGGTGTACCGCGGGTAGACACGCTCAATGGTAACGTCGATGTTGGACTGGCCCGAGCAGAGCCACACGTCGCCAACCAGCACGTCGGTCAGCTCTACGTCATTGACGGTCATGGTGTAGGGCCCGCCCGCCTTCGTCTTGGGCAGGTCAATGCGCCAGCGACCCTGTGCGTCAGCCACCGTCTGATACTGCCGCCGCTGCCAACTGATGATTACCTTTTCCTGTGCATCGGCCTTGCCCCACACGGGAATGACCTTGCCACGCTGCAGCACCATCCCCGACTGGAACAGCTGGGGCAGTACGACCTTGGCCTCTGCAATCAGTGCAAAAGCCACTAAGAGTGAAAATAAGAAATATCGTCTCATACGCTTTAGATTTTCTGCAAAATTAAGTTTTTTTTTCTTTGCAGCCACAAAAAAAGCGCACTTTCTTCGGACATGAAACAAATGGAGATAATTTTTGTAACATGTGAAAACGTCGGTTTCAACGGAAACCCCTATCTTTGCAACCAGAAAACAAAACCTATAACGACAATGGCAACAAACGAAACTCAAGAAACGAAAGGTTTCTACAAACTCTCCTGGCTGCAGCGCATCGGCTTCGGCTCCGGCGACCTCGCTCAGAACCTGATCTACCAGACCATCAGCATGTACTTGCTGTTCTTCTACACCAACATCTACGGTCTCGACCCGGCAGACGCCGCCACCATGTTCCTCGTGGTGCGCCTGGTGGACGTGCTGTGGGACCCCTTGGTAGGAACCTACGTCGACAAGCATAATCCTAAGTTAGGCAAGTATCGCAGCTATCTGGTACTGGGCGGCATACCCCTGACCGGCTTTGCCATCCTGTGTTTCTGGAACGGCTTCGCACCCTCACTCATCTACGCCTATGTGACCTACGTGGGCATGTCGATGCTATATACCTTAATTAATGTACCCTACGGTGCGCTGAACTCGTCGCTGACGCGCGACACGGACGAGATTACCACCCTGACCTCCGTCCGTATGTTCCTGGCCAACGTCGGCGGACTGTGCGTAGCCTCGGGCATACCCCTCGTGGTAGCCCTGTTTGCCCCGAAGGATGCCGACGGCGAGGCCATCATCAACACCCCCGAGGCTGCCAGCGCGTGGTTTACCACGATGGGCATCTATGCCGTCATCGGTCTGCTGCTGCTCTTCTTCTGCTTCACGCAGACCAAGGAGCGCGTGGTCATGGACGCCAAGGACATGGAGGACGTGAAGGTGTCAGACCTGTGGACAGAGTTTGTGCGCAACCGCCCCCTGCGCATCCTGGCCTTCTTCTTCATCACCGCCTTCGCCATGATGTCGGTGGGCAATGCTGCCGGCTCGTACTATATGACGTGCAACCTGCAGGCTACCAGCGACCAGCTGGCCATCTTCATGGGACTGGGTTCCGTGCCCGCCTTCATCTTCATGCCGCTGGTTCCTGCCATCAAGAAGGCAGTAGGCAAGCGCGGCATGTTCAACATCTTCCTGACCGTCGCCATCGTCGGCATGGCCATCCTCTATGTCGTATCAGTGGTTCCCGCGCTGAAGTCGCAGATGTGGATAGTCTACGTGGCACAGTTCATCAAGTCGACGGGTGTCATCGTGGCTACGGGCTATATGTGGGCCCTGGTGCCTGAGGTCATCAGCTACGGCGAGTACACCACGGGCAAGCGCATCTCGGGCATCGTGAATGCCCTGACGGGCATCTTCTTCAAGGCCGGCATGGCCCTGGGCGGCGTGGTACCCGGCCTGGTGCTGGCCTATGTGGGCTTCAACGCCAAGGAGACCGTTCAGACTCCCTTTGCCGAGCAAGGCATACTGTGGCTGGTATGCGTCATTCCCGCCATGCTGTTAGGACTGGCTATGTTCATCATCTCTCGCTACGAGCTGACCGACGAAGTCATCGACAAAATCAACATGGAAATTGAGAAACGTAACAAGTAATCGAATATGAAGTTTTTTAGGTTAGTAGTTTTAATATTAGTAGTGTTTGCATCGGAGACAGTGCTTGCACAGAGCTTGCGAGAAGTTGTAGGCAAGTACAGTCTCATCGGTGCGTCACTCAACGTGACACAGTCTGACGGCATGAGTCCACAGACCGATGCCATCGTCGACAAGCATTTCAATACTGCTGTGCCTGAAAACTGCATGAAGGGCGAGGTGGTGCAGCCCGAGGAAGGACTGTTCGACTTCCGCGATGCCGACCGCTTCATCGAGTACTGCCAGCAACATAACCTTGTGGCTATGGGCCACTGTCTCGTCTGGCACTCGCAGGCTCCGAAGTGGTTCTTCCACGACAAGGAAGGCCAGCTGGTCAAACCAGAAGTAATGAAGGAACGTATGCGCAAACATATCTATACCGTCGTTGCCCACTTCCGCGGCAAGATACGTGGCTGGGACGTGGTGAACGAGGCCATCGAGGATGACGGCTCCTTCCGCAATTCCTACTACTACCAGATACTGGGCGAAGAGTTCATCGAGCTGGCCTTCCGCTATGCCCACGAGGCGGACCCGGATGTCGAGCTATACTATAACGACTACTCTATGGCCAAGCCCGGCAAGCGCGAGGCCGTATGCCGGTTGGTCAAGAAACTGAAGGACAAGGGCCTGCGCATTGATGCTGTCGGAATGCAGAGCCATAACGGCATGGACTATCCCGACCTGAAGGAGTACGAAAAGTCTATCGAGGCTTTCGCTGCCTTGGGCGTCAAGGTGAACATGACGGAACTGGACCTCAACGTGCTGCCCAACCCGGAGAACTTCGGTGGAGCCGAGATTAGCCAGAACTTTGAATATCAGGCAAAGATGAACCCCTACAAGGACGGGCTGCCAGAGGCAAAGGCCAAGGAGACAGAACAGCGCTACATGGAATTCTTCAAGATTTACCAGCGTCATCGCCACCACATAGGACGCATCAACCTGTGGGGCGTCAGCGACGCAGACTCCTGGCTCAACGACTGGCCGATAGCAGGACGTACAAACTATCCGCTGCTCTTCGACCGTCAGTACCAGCCGAAACCCATCGTCGAGAAAATCATCAAACTCTATCAGAACAAGAAATAAAAACCAATGCGTATGAAACCACGTTATCTTTTCCCCAATGACTATATGGCTGACCCTTCAGCCAATGTGTTTAACGGCAAGTTGTATATCTACCCCAGCCACGACCGTGAGGCTGGCCACGCATTCGACGACGACGGCGGCCACTTCCAGATGAAGGACTACCATGTGCTGTCGTTCGAAGACCTGGAGAACGGAGAGGTGACCGACCACGGAGTGATTCTGGACGAAGATCAGGTGGAATGGGCCGAGAAGCAGATGTGGGACAACGACTGCGTGGAGAAGGACGGTAAGTACTACCTCATCTTCTCTGCCAAGGACTACAACGGCGTGTTCCATCTGGGCGTGGCTGTTGCCGACCGTCCTGAGGGTCCGTTCATTCCCGAGAAACAGCCCATGCGCGGCTCGTTCTCCATCGACCCTTGCGTGTTCAAGGACGATGACGGTGAGATATACTGCTACTTCGGAGGACTCTGGGGCGGACAGCTGCAGTGGTATCAGGCTCCCCGGAAACTCACTAAGGAGGGTATCGTGTTAGGTCCTGCTGCGGACAAGAAGACCCAGCTCTTCTGTCCTGCCGACGTACCGGCACTGCCCAGCTGCGTGGCCCGTCTGAGTGACGACGTGAAGCAGTTTGCAGAGGCTCCACGCCCGGTCGTCATCATCGACAAGAACGGTGAGCCCCTGAAGGCCGGAGACCCTCACCGCTTCTTCGAGGCTTCGTGGATGCACAAGTATCAGGGCAAGTACTACTTCTCCTACTCTACGGGCGACAGCCACTTCCTGTGCTATGCCATCGGCGACAACCCCTACGGCCCCTTCACCTATCAGGGCGTGCTGCTCGACCCCGTTGTGGGCTGGACGACGCACCACAGCATTGTCGAATTCAAAGGCCAGTGGTATCTGTGCTATCATGACTGCGTGCCCAGCAACGACATCACCCACCTGCGTTCGCTGAAAGCCCAGCGGCTGTTCTACAACGAGGACGGTACGATACAGAAGGTCATCAATGAATAATCATCAACTTATATCTAACTATTATGCTCAGCATCGCGATGAAATTGTCAGTTTCATCGCGGTGCGCATTGCTGATGCCGACGAGGCAGCGGACAGGGTACAAGACATCTTCCTGCGGCTGCTCAGTCGGCATCAGCTCATTACTCTCGCAACCCTGCCCAGCCTCGTCTACACCATGGCCCGCCATGAAGTGGCAGACTACTACCGCCATCGCCGTGTGTACGAAGAGTATGAGCACTACATCCAACGGGGCGACCATACGGAGAACATGGAGTCTGTCGTCTCGGCCCGCCTGCTCATGGAGCGCATGGAGCGCTCGCTGGCCCGTCTGCCGGAAGCCTGTGCCCGCATCTACCGGCTCCACATCTACGACGGCATGAAGGTCAGCGACATTGCCCAAGAGCTTGCCCTACCCTACAAGCAGGTGGAGAACCGACTAGGGCAAGCCCGCAAGCACGTACGCCGCTGTTTTAGCTCATGCGCATGATCGAAATCGGTCATACGTATGATTAGACTGAATCATACGTATGATTGGAGCAAATGATACGTATGATTGGAACAAATGATACGTATGATTGAAAGTTGACTACTTCTGAAAGTCTGCTAAATACGCTCTAATGGCAGCCACCAGCAGGTCGTTCTCCTCAGGCTGCTGGGCGGCGACACGGAAGAAATGATTGGACAGGCCGTAGAAGTTAGCGCAGTCGCGAATCAGCAGTCCGTGTTCGTGAATCAGATAATACTTCAAGTCCGTCGCCGTGACATGCTCCAGTTCGCAGAGCATGTAGTTGGTCTTGGTTTCAAACACGCGGACACCCTCAATCTGACGCAGTTCCTTACGCAACCGTTCTGTCTCTTCCAGATATGCCTTTAAATCGGCAATGACCGGGTTGCCCTTCTTCAGCAGGTACTTGCCTGCCTCGATGGCCATGCTGTTGACAGCCCACGGCTGACGCAACGTGCGCAGCAGCTGAATGACATTAGGATGGCCAGTCACATAGCCCAGGCGCAGACCCGGTATGCCGTAGGTCTTGCTGAACGAGTGGAGCAGCAACAGGTTGGGCACTCCGTTCATCTCGCGGGCCACTAACAGCGGTTCCAGCGTATAACCCTCGTACGACTGGTCTACGACAAAGGTGTAGCGTGGCGAGCGACGTACCAGGTAGTCCATGAAGCCTTTCATCAGTACGTTGCCCGAAGGATTGTTGGGATTGCAGATCCAGTACACCCTGTTACGCGGCAACTGCGTCAGTTCGTCCGTGTTCTCGTAAGATATAATATGGTGGTGTATGCGACAGGCATCGGCATACTCGCTGAACGTGGGCTGAGGAATGATGGAGGCACTGCCATGATAGAGCTGGGCAATGAGATAGATGGCCTCCGTGGCACCACTGGTAACCAGGACACTCTCGGGGGATATTCCTTCCTTAAAGGCAATGAGCTTCTCCAGACTGCGGGGCTGGGGTTCGGGATAGTTGGACAATAAGTCAAAATGCTCCATCAGATGTCTCTTCAATGCAGAAAAATCTGAATGCTGATAGACATTACTGCTGAAGTTCACCTTCACCAAGTCGTCATAGCGGTAGATATCGTCTCCATGTCCTTCTATCATCGTCTTACGTGTATAGTTAGTGTATCTTTGTCAAAAGCAATGCCGTCACGCTCTATGAAACGGCTTAATACGCCCTGAGCGGCCAATTCCTGCGGGGTTCCCACACTGAGTCCCCAGGGTTCCATGAGCCAGAGGCAGTCGGCAATCTGCAAGGCCAGTTCCACATCATGCGTAGACAGGAAAATGGTCTTCTCTGACCTCTGGTAAGAGTGTGGCGTTGCAATTTGCTCCTGTACGGCCAGCCGATGCAGCAGCTGCATCATCTCTACCTTGCTGGGGAAGTCGAGAAAGGCCGTAGGCTCGTCCAGATAGATGACAGGTGTCTGCTGGGCCAGTGCCTTGGCTATCATGACCTTCTGGCGCTCACCGTCGCTCAGCGTATGGACCATCCGGTCCTGCAACGGCTCTATGGCTACCAGCCGGATAGCCTCGCTGACTATCTGCTTATCGTCTGCTGTCAGCGTCCCCCAGAAGCCTGTATAGGGAGAGCGGCCCATACCCACCAGTTCGGTGACGGTCATATTCTGGACATCGGGCTTCTCCGTCAGCACCACGCCAATCATCTTGCTGAGTTCCTTGTCCGTATAGTCGGCTATCTCGCGGCCGTGCATCAGTACACTTCCACCCAACTTAGGCTGAAAAGCAGAAAGGGTTCTCAGCAGCGTTGACTTGCCAATGCCGTTCTGTCCCAGCAGGCAGGTCAGCTCTCCACTCCTGATAGCAGCCTCAATGCCTGTGGCCACTACCTTTTCATTCCCTTTGGCTGTGTATCCTATAGTTAGGTTTTGTAGTACTACGGTTTCCGTCATCTCAGTAATCTCTTTCCTAGTTGTTGCGAATGACAGATACTGACTATCTGCTTGACCAGTCCATCCATGATGGGAACACCCACTACCCGATAGTCGGCATAGTCAGGACAGAGCACGACCAGATTCATGGCCTTGACCCGAATGCCATAGTACTGCTGCAACATATAGCGATAGAGGTTCTGCTGGATGCAGTAGTGATAGTAGGCTGTATCGGGTATCGAGATACCGTTGATGGAGGTTCGACCTCCGAAGGCTTGCACGATAGGATTTCCCTGGGCATCCACCACCTTACGGCTGCGCTTCCAGTCGTAGATGACAAACTCGCCATCGCTCTCACGACAAATGAGGTCTATCGTACCGGCTATGTTCAGATTGGTGTCATAGACCGGCCACTCCTGACGATAGGGCTCGATGGCATAGTCGCTGACAAAGTGCAGGAACTGTTGCTTTTCGCGCTCTACGCTGACTGGTTCCACCTCGCCCTTATAACTGAAGGAGTAAACGGTATCGAAAACTCCATGCTGGAAGTAGTTTTCCGTCTGTTCGTGTACAAACGTCCCCACCTCACTGGCCATACGTCCTATGCGCTCCCACTTGGCCAGCGTTTCAGCCACAGGGACACCATAGCGTGCCTGCTGCTGTTCGGCAGCACGCTGGGCATCGAACTTCTGGAAAAAGTGGGCTATCAGCGTACTGACGGGCAACAGTTGGCGCTCACCCTGATAGAGGTAGACATGTCCGTCAGGCAGGAAGTCGATGTCATCGTCCTGAGAATAGAGGCCGGCATCCGTGAAGCGACGCATCTTCTGCGTCATGGCTTCTGTTCTAATATACTTTTCGCTGTTCACCGTACAAACTCCTATTTAACCTTCGACTCCATGGGGTTGCGCAATCCCTTGTAACCGGACAGATAGCACTTGGCAGAACCGAAGGACAGGAAAAGGTCCAGACGGACAGGCATGTGATTCTTGTCGTCGGTGATATAGAAACGAATCAGCTCATGGTTCTTCCCGTCTTCCCGCTCTATGAACGAGAAGGTCAGACAACGATACTTCTCGTTGTTGTTCTTCATCTTCAGCGTGGTCTTGCCTGTGTACTTCAACCAGGAATTGGTCAGGTGGCGTGCATCGCTGATGGGCATGGGGATATTCTCGCCAACCTTGAGTTTTTCAGCGTCAAAGTTACGTGCACGAAGGAAAATACTCATCATGTCATAGATGCAGTCCTTGTACTCAGCCTCCTTCCAGTGCACCTCTCCATCATGGTCTATGCGATGCATCTTCAGGTGACAGTTGGAATTGGGATACGTGTACCACAGCTCGTCCACATAGTAACGGTCTCCCTCGCGGGCACCCTTGCGGAAATAGAGGGGAGCCAGGTCGAGATCGGTGTAGCACAACAAGGTGTCACGCATGACAAACACATTGTCCAGCTGGCTGTTGCCTCGGGTGATAAGACTGCTACGGAAGGCTTTTTGTCCTCGGTAGTTGGACTGTACGGTAGACATGGATGCCGTGCCTACCTTAACCCAGACAAACTTCCAGTTGAAATAGAGGTCATAGCTCAGGATTTCGCCTGACTTGAAGGCTGTATTCTCAATGCCACATTGGGCCGAGGCGTTGAAAGGCAAAAAGGTGAAAAGGTAAAGAAGTAAAAAACTTCTTACCCAACCCTTTGCCCTATTACTATTATTATGTATCATCATCGTTTTACTATTTTATTTTTTTTACTCTTTACTTGACCATTTGTTTTTTCACATATTCTATACCCAGCTGTTTGGCTCGCTCGGCATTACGGTTCATGAGTTTCTTCTTCTCCTTGTCCGGTTTCTGCTTGACGAGCTCGGCAGGTTTCTGCTGGTTGCGAGGCTTGTCATTCACGTTCCAGGTCAGCGTCACGTCAAACTTCTCCTTACACTCTATCTCGCGCGGATAGTAGTAGACATCCTCAGGCTGCCTGTCATCATCGTAGCAGCCAGTATCCCAGACACCATTTCCGTTTCTGTCTGTAAACGCACGGGCATAGTAGGTCCCTGGATCTATATAGAAGAAAGTGGCAGCATGGTCGCGGCCTGCCCTCACCTGCTTCAACGTCTTATCACTCTTGTCCAGCAGTTCCACCACGATGGAAGTGTCGGCAATGCCACTCAACTGTAATTCCAGGGTGGCAAACTCGTCGAGCGACTTCACCTTGATGCCCTGCTTGTGGGGGGCTGAGGACAGTCCATAGATGTCAGTGAATGCCAGCGTGTCAAGCTCCAGGCTGTATTCTGTGTCCGGCCGCCATTCGGCCACCATCTGAAATTGTCGCAGCTTGCCCTTGACTTGTTCAAACTTAAACGGTGCCCTGTACCACAGGGAGTCTATCTTGGTATAAAGGTGGATAGCCCCCGTGTCGAGTTTCTCCAATGGTGTGGGCATCTCAATGGTGACTATACTATTGGGATTCATTGACTTGGGTACCAGATATTGTGGTTCCAGCGGCTTGACAGGATAAATGCTGTCGTATTTCTCTTCACGCTTTTTCTTCTTCTCCTGCTCCTTCTGCCACTCCTCGTACTCCTTCTGTTTCTGCTTCAACCGCTTGGCATAGGGTGTCTTGGCCACCAGCTCCATCGTGTCCTTCTGACTGACCAGTGTGCCTGTGCTGTCTGTCATCAGGTATTCCATTTCGATGGACAACGTGTCGTTGTTCACCAGTGTGATATCACGAAGCCAGTAGGTAAGCGTGTCTTTCTTCTCTGAAGCCTCCAGCACAAAAGCAGAGTCGGCAGCGAAGTTCAGTCCTCGGATGACGGGCAGCTGCTCGTTGCCATAACTGAAGTAGACACCAATCTTGTTGGCATCCTGACGCTCAGTCTTAATCAGATAGCGGTCCGTCTGTTTCTCCTGGAAAGCCAGCAGTACGATATTGTCCGGATAGAAATGGGTAAAGGGCACGCGTACAATGTTGTCAATGTGCAGCGTGTCGCGCCAGATGGTGTCCTGACGTATATCGGGACCTGCCGTCGGCTTGAAGGTTTCTTGGCTGAAAGCTATCATCTCACTCTTTTGGCTGAAATGATAGTTGTCATCAAGGTCCTGCAACGCATAGACTCTGTATTCGCCAGGAGCCACACCCTTGATGACAAAGCGTCCATGACTGTCAGTACGTCCGATACGCATCAAAGGCTCCTTACGGAAAACGGTGTCAGACAGATTATTGTATAATCCGACTGAAATACCCTTGACGGGCTCCAGATTGCTGGCGTCAATGACGTTGCCTGCCACCTCGAAGGTATCAATCTTCTCGCCGGTCGAGAAGGTAAAAGCATAATTACCCATCGGGTTTCCCTCGTTATTATCCGAGATGGCATTGCTGAAGTCAATGGTATAGGTGGTATTGGGCTTCAGGCTGTCCTGCAACTCTACCACTATCTTCTTGCCTGCAGCCTTGATTTCAGGAGTCTCCAGCTGAGGGGGCGAAACCATTACGTTCTCTGTGGGGTTCTCCAGCTTGATATACTCGTCGAAGTAGATGGTTATCTTCTTGGTGGTGACGTTCGTATCCCGTTCTGCAGGTGAGGAACCTATGACGCGCGGAGGATCGTCATCATACCATCCTCCATCGGGCGTACCCATGCGGGCACACGACATAACGGCACAGAGTGCAATAAGAATATAGAGTAGCTTCTTCATTTGTTCAGTGTCAATAGCTGTTCCAACTGTTCGCGCGTATTGCTCAGACGGGGCACCTTGTGCTGTCCGCCCAGCTTGCCTTGCAGCTTCAGCCACTCGTTAAACAATCCCGGCTTGGCCTTGACTATCTCCAAGGGTTGCAGGGTGATATCCTTATAGCGTTTTGCTTCGTAGTCACTGTTCACCTCTTGCAGCTTCTGGTCTAACAGACGGGCAAACTGCTGAAGGTCCTGAGGCTGACGGGCAAACTCGATGAGCCACTGGTGACGGCACTTGGCATTGGCATCCATGAAGACTGGGGCTGCCGTATACTCCAGCACCTCGGCACCTGTCTGTTCGCAGGCATAGGCCAAGCCCTGCTCTGCATTATCCACGATGAGCTCTTCGCCAAAGGCGTTGATGAAGCTCTTGGTACGTCCGGAAATGATGAACTTATAGGGGTTGGTAGATGTGAAGCGAACGGTATCGCCTATCATATAGCGCCACAACCCACACGAGGTAGAGATTATCATGGCATAGTTCTTGTTCTTCTCGACACCCCACAACGGCACTATCTCACCACCGTCCATCGGCTGGAACTCATAGAACACACCGTAGTCCAGCATCAGCAGCATTGACTTGTCTGTCGGATCGTCCTGCAAACCGAAGAAGCCCTCTGAGGCATTGTAGGTCTCCATATAGTGCATCTTGGGCGACGTAATCAGTTCTTCGTACTGCTTGCGGTACGGAGTAAAGGCCACTCCTCCGTGGAAGAATACTTCCAGGTTTGGCCAAACCTCTTCCAGATGGGTCTTGCCTGTCAGCTCCATCATGCAGTTCAGCACGCTGAGCATCCACGAGGGTACGCCGCTGATGTTGGTCACGTTCTTGTTCATGGCCTCGCGGGCAATACGCTCACGCTTCACCTCAAAGTCCTGCAACAGTGCCGTTTCCTTCTTGGGCACACGCACCAGATTGGCCAACGGGTTGATGTTCTCAATCAGGATAGCTGACAGGTCGCCCACCAGCGAGTCAGGCAAGTTGTAGTTGGGAGCATGACTGCCTCCCAATATCAGGGCCCGTCCGTCAAAGAGTCGTGACTTCGGATTGTTCCGCAAGTAGACAGCCACCGAGTCGTAGCCGCCTGCATAGTGAATCTTCTGCAGACCTTCCCTGCTGACAGGGATGAACTTCGACTTGTCGTTGGTGGTGCCGCTCGACTTGGCATACCACTTCACCCTGCCAGGCCACAGCACATCGCTCTCGCCGTGCCGCATACGGTCTATCTGGCCCTTCAGTTCCTCGTAGGTGTTCACAGCATTGAACCTTACGAAATCCTCATACCCTTTGGTGGTGGCAAAGCCGTGTTCACGACCATACTCCGTGTCTTTGGCCTCTCGCAACAAGTGGGCCAACACTTGACGCTGCAACAGTTCGCCACCCGTCTGGTGCTTTTCCAGTTCCCTCATTCGGGGGACAAATATATGTCTAATTAATCCTGTTATGTTCATCACGCAATAATTATCAAGGTGCAAAGATAAACATAAACTTTGTTATCGCAGAAATAATTTACGATTTTTTATATAATAATATAAAAAGAGCCGGAACAGCTCCAGCCCTTTTCATAGCGTTATTCTTCTGAAAAAGCAGCGGCCTCGGCCTCCGCAATGATTTCCTCGCGCGTCTTTTCGCGTGGGATGGCAGAGATGTCATCAAGGGTCATCTCCTCGTCAAAATCCTTGGATGGGCGCTCTCTCTCAACGGCTTTGGCTGATTTGCCCTGTACCACTTCTTCCTTGGGTTGCTCTATGATAAAGTCCTGTTGCTCTTTCTCCAAGTCTGGAACGCACATCACTGGTTCTTCTTCCATCTTGGTACGATCGGCCTTGGCGCCAAAGATGGCATCAATGAACTGAGGTTCCCGGCGCAGTCGCTGCAGCGTGTCCTTGGAAGCGTTCTGGTGACTCTCCTTCTTGGAGTAGCCTGTACCCGTACAGCCTTCAACACCTTCTATGAATATCTGAGTGGTGAAGACCGGACTGCCCGTGCTTTCGTCCTTCTTCTGATTGAGTTCACGAAATTCCAGACGGACACGATTCTTCTGGCTCCACTCCAACAGCTTCGACTTGAAGTTGACTTCTTTATAGGCCACCTTGTCAATATTAATCACCTGTGCCAAGATGCGCTTCTCCATAAAACGCATACAGGCATTGTAGCCCCTGTCCAGATAGATAGCCCCCACCAGTGCCTCGAAGGCATTGCCGTTCTTGTAGCTGTTGTGTGACGTGCTATGGTCTGACGACTTGATAAGATGGTCTATACCCATTTCCTGAGCCAGTTTACCCAACGTATTGCGGCTCACCAGCTTGGAGCGCGTATTGGTGAGGAACCCCTCGCGCTTACCCCCAAAGTGACGATAGACGATGTCGCCTACCACTGCATCCAGGATGGCGTCACCCAGAAACTCCAGACGCTCGTTGTTGATGGGACGTCCCTTCTCGTTGCGACGCCCTAAGCTCTTGTGCAACAGGGCCTGCTTATAGACATTGATATCATGGGGATAGAAACCCAGAATATTGTAAAGAGCAGAAAAAAGCTCCTTCTCCTTACGGAAAGGGAGCTTTATGCTGTCAATAATGTTATCAGCCCACATACTTACGGAATACTACGCAGGCATTGTGACCACCAAAACCAAAGGTGTTCGAGAGTCCGGCACGAACCTCGCGCTTCTGGGCCTTGTTGAAGGTGAAGTTGAGGTTGTAGTCAATCTCCTCGTCCTTGTCGTCTTCCTCGTGGTTGATGGTGGGAGGAACGATGTCATTCTGGACAGCCAGCACGGTAGCCATAGCCTCAACAGCTCCGGCAGCACCCAGCAGGTGACCTGTCATCGACTTGGTAGATGAGATGTTCAGCTTGTAGGCTGCATCACCGAAGACGTCCTTGATGGCCTTGGCCTCTGAGATATCACCCACATGCGTCGACGTACCATGTACGTTGATGTAGTCAATGTCCTCAGGCTTCATGCCAGCATCTTCCAGCGCGTTCTGCATCACCAGCTTGGCACCCAGTCCCTCGGGGTGAGAGGCTGTGATGTGGTGAGCGTCGGCACTCATGCCGGCACCAACCATCTCAGCATAAATCTTGGCACCACGGGCCTTAGCGTGCTCTAGCTCCTCAAGAATCAGACAGCCCGCACCCTCGCCCATGATGAAACCATCACGGCTGGCGCTGAACGGACGGCTGGCCTTCTCAGGCTCGTCATTGCGGGTAGACAGGGCCTTCATGGCGTTGAAACCGCCCACGCCCGACTCACAGATGGCAGCCTCGGCACCACCGGCGACTATGACGTTGGCCTTGCCCAAGCGTATCAGGTTGAAGGCGTCAGCCAGCGCGTTCGACGACGAGGCACAGGCAGACGACGTAATATAGTTGGGACCATGGAAACCATACATGATGGAAATCTGACCTGCAGCGATGTCGGCTATCATCTTCGGGATGAAGAAAGGATTGAACTTGGGACCATCCTCACGATGGGCACCATAATAAGTAACCTCGTCTTCGAAGGTCTTGATACCGCCGATACCTACACCATAGACAACACCGATGCGGTTCTTGTCCTCGGCCTCCAGATTCATGCCGCTGTCGCCGACAGCCTGCATGGCAGAAATAATGGCCAACTGGGTGTAGCGGTCCATCTTGCGAGCCTCCTTGCGGTCAATATAGGCATTGACGTCCAAGCCCTTTACCTCGCAGGCAAACTGGGTCTTGAACTTGGAAGCGTCGAAAAGGGTAATAGGTGCAGCACCGCTCTTACCAGCCAACATGGCCTCCCAAGTCTCCTCAGGAGTATTACCCAAAGGCGTAACGGCACCCATACCTGTTACTACAACTCTTTTTAATTCCATAATTAAAAGAAAAATTGAAGAATTGAAAAATTGAAGAATTGAAAAATTGAAGAAAAATAGCATGAAGCCAGAACTTCAATTTTTCAAACCTTCAATTCTTCAATCCTAACAAATATTATTTTGCGTTCTCCTCGATGTAAGCGATAGCGTCGCCAACAGTACCGATTTTCTCAGCCTTGTCGTCGGGGATAGAGATACCGAACTCCTTCTCGAACTCCATGATGAGCTCTACGGTATCCAGTGAGTCAGCACCCAGGTCATTGGTGAAACTTGCCTCGGGCTTAACTTCTGCTTCGTCTACACCGAGCTTGTCTACGATAATTGCTTTTACTTTGCTTTCAATTTCTGACATAATTTTCTTCTTTAAAATGTTAATAAAATGATTTCTCTTTAATGACTGCCAACCAAAAATGGCGGCTAAGCGGGTGCAAAGTAACACATTTTTATGGAATTACGCAAATTTTTAGAAGAAAAAAGCACCCGTTTATGCACAACACCCCATAAATTGTGCATATTTTACGAACGAAAGTTGTCTTTTT
>DEWO01000056.1 GCA_002363695.1 Prevotella sp. UBA3208 | reverse complement strand
AGTGGACGCTGGGCGCAACCATCGGTATCAAGTACTCGAAGCAGTTTGCCCTGAACAAGCAGGCCCAGAAGGTGAAGTACGTTGCAACCGACATCGTGGCCGAAGAGCCCGAAACGCCCGGCGGTGGCGGCGACAATACAGGCGGTAACGGCGGCGGCAATACGCAGGGCGACTTAGAAGGCTGACGATAAGCGAGAGCAATGCCAAACTCGTTTGAGCATTGCCGAGCGTAGTCAGGCTCGACGCGAAAGCGTCAAGGATAGAATACGACGGCAGACGTGCCGTAAGTCACTTGCAAGGCCCCGTCCCTTGCATACTGGCGACCACGGTAAGCATCAGCAATGGTGCTTCTCTTTTTGTTGAACACGAATTATCAAGTAATCGGCTTGCCGCTTTCACCAAGGCGACAGCCGACTGAAAGAATTACACGAATTTACACGAATTATCAAGGAACTATGGGAAAGAATGACGATTTGAAAGTAATATCGCTGGACGCTTCGACGGTGAGAATACCAGTTGAGCCATTGGGTGCTGTGACTGAAGATGAACTGAACAAGCGCATCCACGAATTGTTTGTAAAATACTGTTGTGGTGGCATCGACAAGCCGGAAGACGAGATGCCGCACTATGTGAAAGTATGTCGTGAGGTGTTCACCAACGGCTACAAGGCAGGTTATCAAGATATGCTACGCAAGGTGACGGGCAAAGAATGGGAAAAATAAAGGAACTATGGATTTTTTGACTATTGACATGGTAAAAATGCACTGCCGTATCGAGCTTTACGACCCCGACCCCGACAGGCAGGCAGAGATTGACAACGACATCAAGACACAGGCCAACAAGGCTGAGCAGGAAGTATATGCGCATATTGGCAGAAACTATTTCGACATCATCAAGGAATGGGGAGAGGTGCCGCCGGCCATCAAGTCGGCTGCCCTCATTCTGACGTCCAAAGGCTTATTCGACAGCCCCTTCGATGATGGCAATGTCGAAAGGATGTTGTTGAAACCCTACAAAAAGAAATAAACGAATAATAAACAAAATAAAGGAACTATGGCAAAAATCAAATTGACACGCAGAACTTTTTCTGCTACAGTAGCAAAAACGATGGACAATGCTGAAGGACTTGAAGGCATGTTCACCAAAGCACTCATGGGTAAGACACTGAAGGAATATCTGCTTGAACAGCCAGACTATCAAACGCTTTGGGTAGATACCGACAAGGTGGTATGTGTGACCGCTGTCACCGAAGAGGGAACCACGCATGACCAAGTTTTTGGCATCATGTTTCAGTATCAGCCGAAAATCAGCGATATTGTGTGGATAGACGGCAAGGACTTCGAGGCATTTATGAAAGCATGGAAAGGAGAGTGACCTATGAACATTTATTTTTATCTATGGCTGGCAATGACGATTTGCACAGTCATTTTGCTTTATCTCAACCGTCAGAAGAGTGCCATCATAAAAGGGTACGAAGAAATGTGTAAAAAGAACGGGCAGATAAACACACGAATTGCAGAAACCAACAGCGACAAGACCGACCAGCATCAGGCTATTATTGACGGCTTAGAGAAAGACTGGAAAGAAATGTCTGAGTTGGTTGACGACTACAAAAAGAGGCTGGAAAAGCAGCGGAAAGAAAATGAAGTGCTGCGGAAGTATGCGGCTGGCTTCACGCCAATGAAGTCAATGGCCGACTATACGGAGAAGATACAGTATTTCTCCGAGCAGGCTGAGGATATGTTCGGACTTTATATCGACACCATCCGTCTTGAGCGTGGTAACACCATGTTCTGCCGATATTGGAATGTTGACATGAAGACAAGCGGATGCAAAAAGCCAAAAGACGACATCGAAAAAGTATAAACTATGAAGAAGAAACAGCTACAATGGGCGATAAACCCTGTCACGGGACAGATGATGGTTCGTGAGATAGAACCAAAGAAGCGAGGAAGGATGAAACTCGTAATGAAGAAAGACGGGTTAGAAATGACATTGCCTCGCCAAAGAGAACTTGACGAGAAAATCCAAAAGGCGAAGAAAGATATGGAAGGACTTTTTAATGAACAACCAAGTTATGAATAACGAATTATGACAGACGAACAGAACAAAGTAAACATCGAGGTGGTGGACATCGACACGCTCCGACATTTGAGCGTTCCCGCCAAACGGGAAGCGGCGTAAGCCTAAGGGCAAAAAACAACGAATTATCAAGGAACTATGACATTAAACGAATTATTCAGACGAACGGGAGAGCCGACCTACCACACACCCATTGCGGTGATTGGCGAGTTGGTGAACCATAGCGGCGGGCAGGTGACAATCATCAACCCGCCGTATGAGCAGGCACCGAGACAGAAGCGATGGTGGAAGCGTTCTTTCAGATTTATGAAGGGACGCTTTTACATTACGTTCTCGAATTGCCGAGTGAAGAAACGTCCGACATCATGCGACCATGAGTGTTCGCAGAAGTTGACGGACAACATGCGAGAGATTAAGGGCTACCGATACAAGCAGCAGAAAGGGCTGTGTCCTGAGTGCGGTCAGCCGTTCGACATCAAGGAAATGGAACTACACCACGTTTTGCCTTGGGGACGTTTCCCAGAACTCAGAGCGCGAAAGGCTAACATGATTCTCCTTTGCCACAAGTGTCACAAGGAAATCCATTGCAACCCGTGGAAGAACATTGAAATGATGAAGGCGAAGGCTGAAGAATTAGGAATTGACCTCAAAGACCGATATGGCTATGAAGATACCAAAGATTAAGGAAGACGAGAGCCTCGCTATGTGGCGTGAAAGGCTGGCGCAGGAGTTCAACCTGGACTACAAGATGCAAGAATTGATTCGTGAGGTCAGCATTACGTCGTACATTCACGGCACGAACACGATTATAGACACGCTGAAGAAGGAGGGCAGGCTATGAAACGAGTTTGGAACCAAGAAAAAGACAACCTACTTCGCAGGCACTACCCCAAGCGTGACCTCGACTGGGTGGCCGGGCGCATCGGAGTGAGCAAGGCAGCACTGAAAAGCCGTGCGCAGATACTCGGCATACAGCGCAAGGTGCATAAGCGTGAGCCGTGGACTGACCGACAACTCGCCTACCTGCGAAAGCACTATGCCGACATGAGGGCAGAGGACATCGCCAAGAAGGTACGGCACACCATCGGCAGCGTATGGCGCACGGCATCGAAGTTGGGACTGAAGAAAAGCCCCGAGTTCCTTGCACAATGGGGACACCTGGTAGCATCGACCGAGGGCGCAAAGGCCAACCAGTTTGCCAAAGGCCAGTCGCCAGCCAACAAAGGCAAGCGCATCGAGGAGTTTATGAGCGAGGAGGGCATCAAGCGAAGCAGCCGCACCCGATTCAAGCCCGGCAACCGACCACACAATCAGCGTGACATCGGCACCGAGTGCGTGCATGGTGACGGGTACGTCTATCTCCGCATCGAAAGCGGTTGCGTACTGAAACACCGCTACGTCTGGGAGCAAGCCAACGGCGAAGTGCCCGAGGGCTATGTGGTCGCCTTTCGTGACGGCAATCGTCAGAACTGCGACCTCTCCAACCTCTATCTGCTGAGCCGTGAGGACAATGCCCGTCGCCGTGTGTCGGAAGAAACGCCCGAAGCACGCAAGGCACGTGTCGCCAAGGCACAGGCAACACGCAACAAGTCCATCCGTCGTGACAAGATTCGCCTACATTGGGGCATGGAACCCATCGGCAAGTTAGTTAAACGTTGGTAGCGTATGAAATTCCCAGACGTACCAATTTATGAAACCATGCCCGACGGGTGGGTGGAGATAAGAGGAGCGACCACAGCCCCGAATGGCTATGTGTGGATAAACAACCGCAAGTCGATATTCACCAAGGAGTACCGACACGCATTATTAAGGATTAGGAAACCATGACAACAAAGGAACGAAAGAAGATAGAGCCTATTATCACATCGACACGATGGAAACTGAAAGAAGCAGGATACATCGGTGCGCTTGTGGTAGGCAAGGATGCAGCGGAATTGCGCGAGTGCATCAAGAATACGTTTGTCGGGCTGTTGGCTGATGCTGACCTCGACGAAGTAAAAAGCGCATTGGAGCATATTATCGCTTTGGATTTCAAGCGCGACAAGAGCAAACCAAAGCCGGAACCCCAACAACTTTATCTGTTCTAATTATGGTAACAATCAGCAAGACCCCACAATCGGCCAACCTCCGCGAGTATTGCGGATGGACGGGCAACACCGAGGACGACATCGTGACCACCGGCACCATCTACCACGACACGGCATCGAAAGGCTGGCGAAACGGCAAGCGCGTGTTCAAAGACTGCTATCGTGCCGAGATAACCATCAGCGGACAGCGATACCGCCACCGCTCGAAAGACCGCGAGGACTGCGTGCAATGGCTGAAGGCTGTGCGCACGGGCAAGATTAAGCCTACGGACAACAAGGCCGACTGGTGGCGCATGGAACAGCGCAAGGATGACAACGTGAGGATAGACGAAATCATCGTCAGTGCTGCCGAGGAAGCCGTGTTGCTCTACGACTATCATCAGACGGGCGACATCACGGCCATCAACGACTATCTGGTGAAGCGGCTATTGCCCCACATGGTGTACTATTGCGCCCACACCATCCACTTCGGGCAAGACCGCACCATCACCGCATCCCGTCAGGCTGCAGCCCTATTGCTCACCCGTATCACGGCAGGTAAGCCCGTAATGAACTTCACTGCCACCTGTAAGCGTATGCTCAGAGTACACAAGCAGCGCGGCGATTTCTTCTACTACGAGAACGCCCCCGAACCCGTGAAACTCTTAGTGAACGGCATGAACCTCGACGGACTCGCCGACCTCTACAAGGTGACAAAGGACAGAAGAATATAACCGAGAGTAAACCCCCGATAGGGTTTCTCCCGAAAGTTAGTAGGGATTCTCTCAGAAGATACCCTACTAAGTGCGACCCTCTTAGTAGGGTAAGTTTCAGACAGTCAAGTTTCACTTAATAAAAAACGAACAGATATGAGTAAATGTAAGTACCGCGTTCGTGAGTACAAACCGAACGCAAACATGCAAGGCTCACATGCCTTTTACGCTGAAAGCGTTATAAGTGCCGACATCGACGCCAACGAGTTGGCCAAGAAGATTGCCGCCCGCACGGGCATCAAGAGTTACGAGGCAGCAGCCGTGATCCATGCCATTGCCGACATCGTGGCCGAAGAGACGCTGGAGGGTTCGCGCATCTCGCTCTCCAATGAGGACGGCACGAAGCTCGTGAGCATCTATCCGAAGGTCAGCGGCTCCATCAGCGATGCACAGGTACAGGCCGAGCCCGAGAAGTACGGCGGCGCACAGGTGGCCACCGAAGACATGCTGACTCCCGACCTGCTCCAGTGGACGCTGGGCGCAACCATCGGCATCAAGTACTCGAAGCAGTTTGCCATGAACAAGCAGGCGCAGAAAGTGAAGTACGTTGCAACCGACATCGTGGCCGAAGAGCCCGAGACACCCGGCGGTGGCGGCGACAATACAGGCGGCTCGACCGGCGGCAATACGCAGGGCGGGGATTTGGAGGGATAGAATGTTTCACTTTATAAATTCGCATCGCTATGAGTAAAGGATCAGCAGGCAGCGGCGAGGGCGGCGGCAACCGCTCGAAGGGTGGCTCAACCAAGAGCCAGGCCGCAAAGCGCAACCCGAAGCGGAAAAACACAGTAGCCGACCTGAAGGCCAAGGGCGAAGCTGACTTCAATGCCGGACTCGTACCCTTCTGACCACCAGAACATCTGTCACCGCACGGCTCCCCATCGTCACCACGACGGGGAGCCTTTTTGTGCCCGTTATTATCTTTATTAAATGCTAACATATATCAAATGTTAAACTTTGATAAACGCTAACACTTTCCTTGATAAATGTTTGCATATATCAAAAAAATGTTGTATCTTTGCACTATAGAAATAAAGATAATAACAACTTAATCCCCAAGTCCCGGAAGGGCACAAAGATTATGAAGACATCAAAGTACAATGCACTCAGCAACATGGTAGCAGCTCCTTTCAGTGTTTCAGGTATCCGTAAAAACAGCCAGGAGCAGTACATGCTCAAAGAGATTCTCCGCCGTGGTTTCGTTCACACTGGCTACTATCAGGGCAGCGGTCGCCACTCAAAGGCTGTGGATCTGACATTCACAATCTCAGCTTACCTCGACAAGATGGGTATCGCCCATGAGACTGGTAATGATGCCCCCCGTGGCGGTGTCAGCGGTAACTATGTAAAGGTTACGATGCCCGCTTTCTTGAAGGAAGTGAAGAAGGTAATGGCAGAGGAAGCCGCCAAGCGTGAGGCAGAGCGTCAGGAGTTCCTTGCAAAGCAGGAGGCTCACCGCAAGCACATGGAATGGGTAGAGGCAGAAGCCGCTAAGTTAGACCTTGAGCCTTACCGTGAGGAAATCGTTGCTATCGTCAACCGTCCAGCCACCATGACTCAGTTCTTCGAGAGCCGTCCAACTCCTTCACGCAAAGAGACTGGTAAGGTTGTTTGGGAACTCTCTCACATGCACAAGGGTTTCAACCTCGAAGTTTTGAAGTGTGCCGTTAGCAAGTTCAACCTTTATAAGTAATCAGCTATGCCAACTCCAAGACAAATCCGACAGACAGCCATTGAGCGCAGCGCACATTGGTGGTATTGTGACAACATCCTCAATCATCCTGGGCAATGTGGATTGCTCAGGATGGACTTCCCCAGAGTCTTCATCCTCATTCGTGATCAGGACATCGCTTATTGGGCAGACTTCGAAGCGTGGAAAAATGACATTATCGAGGTGAATTTCTTTAACCCGTCTGAACGAGCAGAAGCCGACCTCGAAGAAATCCTAACCGACGCATGGAATTTCCTCGCACTCATTGAGGAGGAAGAAGAAAATCAGTACGAACTTAACAATGGATATGAAGATGATGGAATCTAACGACAAGAAGCAGCACGGCGGGCGTCGCTCTGGAGCAGGGCGACCCGCCAACGACAGAAGCATCATGGTGGGTGTCCGCATATCGCAGGAAGCAGCCGACATCCTGAATGCTCAGAAGAACAAATCGGAGTTTATTGACAATTTAATCAAGCAATCAGTATGACACAAGAATATTATAGCAAGCTGGCAGAGGTTATCAAGGAATGCGAAGCGCATCCTTACAAGTCAACAGAACCCATCAACCTCGGCAATGGTTGGGAGGGGCGCATCAGCAAGCAGAACCTCGGAACGTGGACTGATGAAGAATACGACATCATGTTCAATCATCAAGACAAGCGAACCGAAGACATGTGTGCCAAGTCTTCACTCGATTGCTTCGTCTATTGCGAGCGAGGCGGTTATATGTACCTTGTATTTGAATAGCAATGGCAAAGAAAAAGACTAACACCCCCTGGGCCTTAGACCTCGACTTCGAGCTGCCCGGCGACGTGGCGCAGTCGTGGCACTCGGCTGGCTTCGACGTGGAAGAGTTCTACGTGCCCGACGTGGGAGCCGAAGCCTTCCGACTGCCCGGACAGGACGATGACGAGGACGACAGCGACGAGAACCACGAATGCCGCTACATCCGTCCACGGCTGAACCCCATCCCCCGCCGCTGTGTGCGCTACGAGAAAGCCGCCGCACTCAGCCGCGACATGGGACTGCTGAAGCCCGGCGAGCGCGTCGATTGCATCATCAGCGGAAAGTTCATCATGGGCGACTTCATCGAGGCTTACATGGTGGAGCACAACCTGCACACCCAGCGGCTGCTCATCTCGACCCTCTCATACAACGAGAACAACGTGGACTCGCTGCGCAACCTGCTTGACGGCGGCTACGTTGACCGCATCGACATGGTGGTGTCGGCTTACTTCTACGCCCATGAGCGCGGCAAACTCGTCCGCTACGCCTATCAGGAACTCGACAGCGAGGAGAACCGCTTCCAGTTGGCCGTCTGCAACGTCCACTCCAAGACCTACCAGTTCCGCACCGACGAAGGCCTGCCCATCGTCATGCACGGCTCGGCCAACCTCCGTGCCGGTGCCAACTTCGAGAACATGATCTTCGAGGCCAACGAAGACACCTTCCGCTTCTACGAGACCTTCTACGACGAGATACTGCGCGAATATCCCACCATTCAGACCAAGAAGAAATACCTCAAGACGTGGTTCCAGCCCGAAATGAACGGCTGAGTGTGCCGTGCGGTTCCCCCGCACGAAGTAAACCCCCGCCACCATCCTGTTTGATAAGAGAGACCGCAACGCAGCGGCCTCTCTTATCATTTTTGGAACTATGGACTTAAAGGACACCATCATCAAGCAACTCTCTGCGCCGGTGAAGCGCAAGGGCACCCAGGAGTACATGACCGACGAAGACGGCAACATCGTCACCTCCGAAGCCGCCATCGGCATGACCATCGTGCAAAAGGCACTCAGCGGCGATCTGCAAGCCGTCGCCTTCGTGCTCAACCTCCAGATGCAGCAGCAGCGCGACCCCAAGACCGAGGCCGAGGAAGCCGACCGCCGCCGCCAGCAGACCGAGCAGAACCGCGACGAGATACGCCGCACGCTGGAAGCCGACAACCTCTGGACCGACTCCCTCGCCCTCGACCTCGACGAGCTCGCCCAGCAGAAAACCTTCATCGACCGCCTGACCGAACAGATGAACCAGCCCGGCTATCAGGACACTTTTACTATCCCCCGCAAGGACGGCACCATGATGCCCACCCTCAACCCCCTGCACGAATACCGCGACAAGGCCGTGGCGAAGTTCCAGCAGGGCATGGAACGCCTCCGTGCTGAAGCCATCAAGCGGAAGTTGCAAGCAAGGCAGTTTAAGTAAAGAACCACGGATTACACGGATTGCACGGATTTACATGTAATTTATACTGAATTATCACGAATTTACACGGAACTTAAACCGAATTGATTATGAAACATTGGTTATTCACCGACCCTACGCGCTGGAAACACTTCCTGCTGGCCATACCCATCGGCATTGTATTCACCATTCTTTGTGTGCTGGGCACCGCCTCAGGCATGGAGTTCAAAGACCGTCAGTGGGGCGGCCGCTGGGACTGGCTCGACTGGCTCTGCACCATGTTTGGCGGGCTGGTTGGTCAGGCAGTACAAATCGTCATCATCTATTTATGCTTATGAACCCTATAGACTACAACAACCCCAACGACAACTGGATGCAGACGGGTTACGACCCCTACAAGGGCATGAACGACGAAGAGCGCATGACGGCAGGCTGCTTGCAAGGCGTGGCCGTCATTGTCGCCGTCATCTTGGGCCTGATAGTGTGTGCCCTGCTGTCGGGATGCACCACGACGCAGTACGTGCCCGTCATCGAACATCGGACGGACACGGTGCGCATCACCCAGCACCAGCGCGACAGCATCTACCTGTCGGACAGCATCTACGTCAGCGACTTCGTGCGCGACGACACCGTTTACAGAACCGTTGATCGCTGGCACACCCGCTACGTGGAGCGTACCCGGACGGACACCCTCTATCAGAGCCGCACCGACACGATACCTATGCCCTACCCCGTCACGAAGGAAGTGCCAGCACCGCTGACGTGGTGGCAAAAGGCGTTGATGTACGTGGGTGGCATTGCCATTATTCTGCTGATAGTTTTTGTAATGGTAAGAAGAAAGATTTTCTAAATACAAAATATTATGGCAAATAGCAATGGATTGATAACAGCCCCCGTCAGCATACGGGACGTGCAGCAGGTACTCGGTAACTCGAGCACCGACTTAGGAACGCTGTGCAGGGCTCCACAAATCAATATGTGGGCCAAATACAAGCCCGTGCCTTACCGAACGTTAGGTGTGATGACTGACGCCGACTTTGCGTCAGTCAAGTACGGACTGAGCATCCCGCTATACTCAACACTGTATAACATGTGTACTGCTGTTGTGAACGGAACCGCAGGATGGACATACAACAAGCCGGCTGGCGGACAGCTCACACCATACCGTCTGCATGACTTTGCAAACTACGATCATGATGTCAGCAAGTGGTTTCTTAACAACAAATGGAACATCATATTTGGCGGCACCGTATGGATAGGCAACGGCCCAAAAGATGAAATGGATGTGTACTACAACGACCGCGTTATCTTCTCCATTCCGAGAAATGATGACGGAGAAATGGATTACGGTAAACTGCTCTTAATTGACGACTTTGACGACATATCCCTGTCGACAGGCGAATACATGAAGGACTGGTATGGCGGTCTTGCATTCTATTGCTTGGATGTGCATACTGTGCAGAGGTGTAACTGGATAGTCAGTGACCAGAAGATAGGCACAAGTGGTATAGGCATCTCTGAGCGCATCAAGAACAAGAATACCATTGGTGGTCTGTCCACCGGACGCTATTATGTGATACCTTTCATTACCGATGGAGCAGGAGTGACGAAAGGGCAATGGTACGGGGGGGACTTCACAGCAAAATGTGTAAGTATGAACAATGCCAAATTCGTTGTCGTTCGCAGTAGCGAGAGCGAACAGGAGGAAAAGCTAAAAGACCTGACCATTATAGTCACGTCGCTGACCGCATCAGGAGGCAATACGGTGGTCACAGTCCAGTTCGAGAACAACCGTTCCACGGCATACAGTTTAAGCGAGGGATACCTGCTGCTGGCATCGGTAGAGAGCTATGATACCTACGACAACCCGTGGGATGCAGGATGGGTAGACCAGACATCAACGGCGTATGGTAATGTGACCTATGCGTACCAAATACGCCAAGACTCATGCTATACGAGTGACAACGATAGCACACGCAAGCGATATGCACGGACGCAGAACCTACGGATGACCAGCATCCCGACTGGAATCACCACCCGCACGTTCACCGTTCCTGGCACAGGCGACAGTTATGGCAGTTTCGACAAAAACTATAGTCCATTCTTCTGCATGGACTTCAATGAGGCCGGCATAGGTCGTATAGTAATGTAAAACTCTTTAAAACTTTAAAATTATGATGACTTTATTGGCAACTATTTCCATTCTAATGATTGCGGCTGCCGTGACCGTATCAATCCTTTTAAACAAGAAGGCAATACCCATGTCTTTTTGCGATACGGCAGACTACACAAACTGGCCGCTACGAACCGTTTGGTACGTCCTGATGATGTCTGCCATCGTGGCAGCTGCCGCTCCACTGATGAAAGCCACTGACCCAGGCACACAGTTCTTGGTGTGGATTGTATGTGCGTTGGCATTGACGGCCGTATTATGCACGTTTGGAGGTGAAAAGATTGACTTCATCTGCTACACCATCGCCACCATTTTGTTCTATCTGGCTGGGATGGCCCTGCTGCTGTGCAACACTTGGTGGCTGGTAGTGCTGCCTATTGGCGCAATCATCTATAGTGTCATCAAGAATGACTTGCGCTGGCGATTCTACACCACCGCGGCTTTCGTGCTGGCATTATACATCTACGCAATAATTAACGAGTAACCCCTCAATGCCATAAATGCCGTCCTATAAAGACATGTATTTATGGCATTTCAAAGACACTACATCATACCTTTTAAGTCGTTTCGGCAAGGCACCGACTACCGACTCTGCATCTGGGAGGATGGGTACACAGGTGATGAGGTGACGCTGGAACCAGCGGCCGACCCATTCACAACTGAGGAGGACGGCGACGAGGACGTTTTCACACCCGTGCGCACACAGACTGGCACCATCCGCATACTGGACACGGGAGAGGTCAACTGGCGCAGCATCATGCCACTGAACGACTTGCAGAAGCCCGTGACGCTGGAGGTGATGGACACGCCCGTATGGGCAGGCTATCTTCAGTCGGAGAACTACGACGGCGTGCTGTACGGCAATCCGCAGGAGCGAGAGCTGCCGGTGCAGTGTCCGCTGAGCATACTGGAGGCCATACAGGTGAGTACCACCGAGACGGAGATGCGCAACTTCGCCTACGTGCTGAAGTACATCATCGACTCGCTTCCTTCATACACCAATACCACCAACGACCCGGTACTGAACCGCGTCATCGTGCAGGGTGGCAGCGATGCCCGCCAGTGGCTGATAAACAAGGTGGACTGGATGAACTATGTGAGTATCAACAGCGAGGACGGCGACACACCACGCTACAATCTGCTGGAGATACTGACCGATATCTGTCGCTTCTGGGGGTGGACGGCCCGAGTGATGCAGCGCACGCTATACCTGACATGTATGGACGATAAGGCCGAACAGACCATGCTGACGCTGACCTACCCACAGCTGGCAACGCTGGCGGGAGGAACATCCAGCGGAGACGTAAGCAATATGCCACCCGTGGAGACGCTTACGGGTGACATCTTTGTAGACACGGACAACGAGGATATACAGCTGCGTGGCCCGTCGAAGGCCACGGTGAAGGCCGACTGCAACAAACAGGATACCGTGGTCAGCACAAACAACAAGAAAATAAACGACGTACTGGAATCTAACACCACGTGGCGTTGGGTTAGCGGCGACGAAGACCGCGTAGGATATTTTGAGACCATACCGAACAAGGGCGCATTCTCTACCACGGTGATGAACGGAACAGCCGCCACCTATCGCGGCGCATTTACTCGGCGCAAAATATACTCATCTAAGGATTCAGACTCGTCTACCGACGCAACGATGATACTGCTGGGAACCGGCGAAGGGTCGGAGACCTCACCTATAATCCAGTTAGAGACCAAACGCGCAAGGATGTACGGTGGCGGATCTCTTGCTATTAAAGGGTCTATATACCAAGGTGCCAAACTGCTTGAGCAAAGCCCTGGCGACCACTATGGCATCATGGCACGAATCGGCATCGGCATGACGCGCGAGGCGGCAAAATGGTTTTACTTCAAAAACGACTTTGAGCAGTTGTCTAACGGATGGGCGGACGAGCCGTTTAATAATACTTTCAGCATAGAAGGCAGCAATATCAACGGCATCAGTGCACGTTATAACGTTGCAGCAATCTTTGTTGAGTCTGTCTCGAAATACATCCCGGTAGAAGACAATTTATATGGGTATATCTATCTTGACATCATGGGATGGGTAGACTGGACTGGTCTACGCTCAGACGCTATCGGCATAGCCAATCTGGAGATAGAGTTTACGCTCGGCAAAACCTATCTGCCAACCCAACAGGGGGAGGAACGCCCCAGGACTATGGAGACGGAACGTGTGAGCGAGCGCGAATACACCAGCAGCGGCAACGGTCAGACGCACGACGAATGGAATGCCGACTGCATCTATGCTTCCGACAACGATATGGAGTATGGCTACGGCCTGCTGATGCAGCCAGACGGTGATTATATGCAGAAGGTGCCCTACGGCAACGTCACAGAATGGCCCGAACAGCATCTGGCCAACCGCGTGACAACCTACTGGCAGCAAACGCGACGCATGATGACGGCCAATGTGGCCTATCAGTATGCCGCGACGCTGATGCCTATCAGCAAGGTGTCGCTCGACGGCACCACATGCCAACCCGTCAGCATCAGTCATGACTGGTGGAACGACAATATAGAACTGAAACTAATAGAACTCTAAGAACATGGTAAAGATACTTTCACGAGATGCAGTACAGCGCATGACGGGCCGACGCTCCAGCACGACCTCCGTCGTCGGCGGTGGCAGTGGTGGCAGCGGCGGCGATTCCGACACCTCGCGCTATGCCTACGAAGCAGGTAAACTGAGCGAGAATAGTGAAGACTGGAACAAGATTCTGCGTAAGGATATTGTCGACACCGCCCGCGAGGTCATCACC
>DEWO01000079.1:11305-12735 GCA_002363695.1 Prevotella sp. UBA3208 | reverse complement strand
CCGTCGCCTTCGTAGCCTGCATCGAAGAATAGTCCCAGACTGGCCGTCTTGAGTGAGGCTCCGCTGGCATAATAGCGGGCACCTGTATGCGAACCGTTCAGTTCGCCCAACATCTCGCTCAGCATGTCACGGAAGTCGTAGTTGTTGTTGATATGAGGCAGGAACTTCTCGTATATCTTGCGATAGCCGTCCCAGTCGACACCATGTATCTTGGGGTCATAGAACTTGTCCTTGACCTGTCGCCACACGTGGTCAAACAGGTACTGGCGTTCTTGGTAGGGCTTCCAATTGAAGGGAGCCTCGAAGGCCACCGTCTCCTGCTTGTGTTTGCTCAAGTCCAGTTTCTTGATGCCCTTGGATACCAGATAGAGGTGCTTGAAGTTCTTGTCAGCCACCAGATTGCCCGGGCCAATGTCTTTCATCACCAGCTCGGTCTTTTGCTCGCGGGTGTTCTGCATCCATAGGTCGTAGCCGTCTTCGAAGGAAGCCTGATAGTATAAGGTGTCGCCTCCAGGTGTCAGGACGGCATCGCCCAGATGGCTGGAGTTGGCTGTCAGTCGCAGAATGCGGTCCTTGGCGTTCTCCAAATCGAATACAAGTTGAGGCTTAGCCTTTTCGCTGTCTTTTGAATGTTTCTTGTCGCCCTTCTTCTTGTCCTTTTTATCCTTCTTCTCATCGTTCTTGGCTTCTGCCTTGTTCTCTTTCTCTGCAGTTTCCAGTACTTCTTTCTCTTCCTTGGTCATGCGGAAACGCTCGTAAGCGTCCAGGTCGAAGAACATGATATATACGTCCTCTTCGGCTCCCCAACTTCCATGACTGCGATAGCCGGCGCGGTCGCTGCTCCATATCATGGCCTTGCCTCCCAGCACCCATTTGGCATTGGAGTCGCTATAGCCACTATTGGTCAGGTTGTGCACCTCTCCGTTGCCACTGGCGCTGACCAGCGCCACGTCAGGACTGTGCCAGCCACCGTTGCCGATGTAGCTGCACAGCAGCCATTTGCTGTCAGGGCTCCACTCGAACCACAGGTCGCCATCGGAATAAGAGTACTGGTATTTGCCGTCAAGTACCGTCCTTACAGCCTTGGTTGCCACGTTCATCACCTTCAGGTCGCCACGGTTCTCGAAGAACGCAATCTCCTTGCCGTCAGGACTGAACTGAGGCTGTTGTGAGGTCAGGTTGGTCTTGGTCAGTTGTTCTTCCTTCAGCGTAGTGGCATAGGCAAACTGCTTTTCTGCCTTATTCTCAATCGTGGTACGGAAAATCTGCCACACACCGTTTCTTTCAGCAGCATATACAAGACCCCTTCCATCAGGGGCGAAGCTGATGTCGCGTTCCTGTTCAGGGGTGTCGGTAATCTGCTTGGTGGTCTTATAGTCGATGGATGTCACGTAGACGTCGCCATGCATGATAAAGGCTATCTCCTTGCC
>DEWO01000079.1:8967-11192 GCA_002363695.1 Prevotella sp. UBA3208 | reverse complement strand
TCGGTGCGGTCCGTCAGGATGCTGATGTTTACCTTGTGGGCTACACCTTTCTTATATATATAGATTTCGCCGTCATAGCCATAGCACAGTGTGCCATCGTGTGATGCCGTCAGAAAGCGGACGGGATTCGTCTGATGGTGTGTTATCTGCTGCTCCTGACTGCCGTCTAAGTGGTGCTTCCAGATGTTGAACGTGCCATCCTTCTCGCTCAGGTAGTAGAACGACTGTCCGTCGGCATCCCATACGGGATTGCGGTCTTCGCCACGGAAGGCTGTCAGGCGCTTGAACTGCCTGTCGCTTTCTTTGCTGCCAGCCTGTTTCATCAGCCAGATGTCACGGGTAATAGCGCTTTGGTGGTGCTTGCGGAATGCATCTTCGTAACCTTTGCAGTCGTGGTAGAGCAATCCGCCCTGAGGATGGATGCTGATGTTCTCCATCGTGATGAGTGAGAACAGCTTGGACCTGCCTCCTTGCGTGCTGACCTGATAGACCTGTGGAAAAACGCCCTCAGGCAGCAGACTGGCCTGAGCGGTAGGCATCTGGGCACTGTTGTATAAGATGTGACCATTGTCCAGGAATGCGGTGGGTGTCTCATTGGCACTGTGGGTAGTCAGTCGGGTAGGGACACCTCCCTGGCGGTTCATGATGTAGACATCTAAACTTCCTTCCCTATCCGAAGCGAAGGCTATCTGCTTTCCGTCAGGACTCCATATGGGGTTGGCATCATAAGCCGGATGTGTGGTCAGTTGTTTGGCAGCTCCGCCAGTTGCGGGAACCGTAAAAAGGTCTCCTTTATAGGAGAATGCAATGGTCTGCCCATCGGGCGATATGGCAGGAAAACGCATCCATAACGGACTCTCTTGAGCCAGTGCGGTCATAGAAACCGCCCATAGCAGGGTGGTTGATAATAGTTTCATAAAATGATATGAAGGGTTAGTGAATAGAATTGCTATTTGCCGACGGTCCAGTTGTCATTGATACTGAACACCCGTTCCAGAGTAATCTGCTGAGCCTCCTTCTTGGTCAGCTGGCGGCTCCAGCCTACGCGCTTGTCAGTAGCGGCACCCTCGCCCCGGTTGTTGTATTCCATGTAGCGGGCTGTCTTCACGGCCTCCGGACGCCACTGGTGCCAGCCTTCGGGACGGATTTGCCTGGGTAGTTCGCAATTCATGAACAGCGTATATCCGTAGTCTCTCCAAGGGCGTCCCAAGTACACTTTGTCTACATGGGGTGCTGTGGAGATGCGACAGTTGTTGAAGATGTAGCCGTAGTTGACATCTTGTGGCGTAGAAGCCGCAGTGATGTAGGAATTGGCCTTGCAGTAGATGTCGCAGTTCTCGAACCATGCTGTCGAGGGACCGAAAATGAAGTCGGTCGTACCTTCTATGTAGCAGTCCTTGAAATAGTGACGGCACTTGGCATTGCCTGTATAGATGGTGTCCTGATGTCCTAAGAATCGGCAGTTGATGAATGTCAGACGGTCTCCTTCCGTATGCAAGGCTACTGCCTGTCCCAGTCGGGCGGAGTTGTTCTCAATAGTGATGTTTTTCAGCGTAATGCGTTGTCCTTGTATCTTCAGCGTGAAGGTTCGGAAGGTACCAATCTTCTTGGGCTCTCCCTGGGCTGTCAGTGGGGTGATGTCTGACATGATGTTGGCATGGTCGTCCCAGGTGATGACGGTCTGGTCGCGGTCTTCGCCACAAATCTCGATATTGGTAAGCCACTGGGGAACCACCAACTTCTCTTTATACGTTCCTTTCTTGACATAGATGACCTTGTGGTACTCCATGAAAGCTCTGCAGACCTCGATGGCGTCTGCGACATTGCGAAATTGTCCTGTTCCGTCTCTGGCAACCACCAGGGTGTCAGGATTGTCATACTGGCTTGCTGCCTTGGCTGTCAGTATACAGCAGATTAGCAGCATGAATGTTAGTAGTCTGTTCATAAAGTTTGTATTTTTGATAGGTTTGGTGTTACATGATTTGTGCGACTTCTTGCAGGCCGTCTATCGCTTTCAGGGCTTTCATGATGTTTTTGACATCTTCGCGGTCGTGTACCCTCAGTTCTATGCTGCCGTCGAAAACCCCTTCCTCACTGCTGATGGTGAGTTTGTGGATGTTGACATTCATCTGCGACGAGATGATGCGCGACACATCCATCAGGATGCCCACACGGTCAATGCCTTGCAGCCGAATGGTGGCGTCGAAGAACAGTTGCTTGTGCAT
>DEWO01000079.1:7131-8857 GCA_002363695.1 Prevotella sp. UBA3208 | reverse complement strand
ACCGGACAGGCACGCTTGTGAATCTCTATCTGGTGCTTGTTGTCAATATAGCCCAGGATGTCGTCGCCCGGTATGGGGTGGCAACAGTGCTTGAACTTATATTGTCCGATGTTCTCTTCGCTGATGTAGATAGGTTTCTTGCGGTTGAATTTCTCGGGTACGACAAACAGTTCCTGCTGGTCGCTGGCAGCAGTCTTCTTCTTGCCACGTCCCAAGAATGGCACCAGTTTGCGCCAGCCTTTCTTGCCATTGCTGTTCTTGCCCGTCAGCTCGTCCAGGTCCTTCTCGCCCAAGAGGATGGTCTTCTCGCCCAAACCCAAGAAGAAATCATCTCTGTTGCTGACTTCATGGAATTGGGCCAACTGATCAGCCACTTCCGGCTGGTTCTCGATGTTGTTCTTCTTTAGAAATTCTTCTAGCAATGCTTCACCCTTCTTTTGTGCCTCACGGTTGACACGACGCAGCACAGCCTGAATTTTGGCCTTGGCCTTAGCGGTGGAGACAAAGTTGATCCAACCCGGCTGGACATGCTGTGACTTCGAGGTCAGAATCTCTACCTGGTCACCGCTTTCCAGTTTATGGCTCAACGGTACCAACTTGTGGTTTACCTTGGCACCGATACAATGTGAGCCCAGGAAGGTATGTATGGAGAAGGCAAAGTCCAAGGCTGTACAGCCTGCCGGCATGGTCTTGATCTCGCCTTTCGGAGTGAAGACGAATATTTCGGATGCAAACAAGTTCAGCTTGATAGCATCCAGGAAGTCCATGGCGTCGGGCTGTGGGTCGTCCAGTATCTCCTTAATGGTGCGCAACCAGTCGTTCAGCTCGTTCTCATCCTCTGTGTACTCACCGTCCTCGCCCTCCTTGTATTTCCAGTGGGCAGCAAAACCCTGCTCGGCAATCTCGTCCATACGGTCAGAGCGTATCTGCACTTCTATCCAGCGTCCCTGTTTGGACATCAGTGTCACGTGCAGGGCCTGATAGCCGTTGGCTTTGGGGTGTGAAAGCCAGTCGCGCAGACGGTCGGGATGGCTCTTGTAGATTTTCGAGATGGCTACATAGATGTTGAAGCACTCGTTGATTTCCTCTTCCCGCTTTTCCGGAGTAAAGATGATGCGCACAGCCAGAATGTCATAGATTTCGTCAAATGAGACGTGCTTATTCTGCATCTTATTCCAGATGGAATAGGGAGTCTTGACGCGTTCCTTGATTTCATATTTGATGCCCATCTTCTTGAGCGACTCCTCGATGGGAGCCGTAAACTGGTCAAAGAGCTCATGACGGTCGGCTTCTGTATTTTTCAGCTTCTCCTTGATGCTGTTATAAGCGTCAGGGTGCTCATACTGGAATGAGAGGTTCTCCAGCTCCGACTTGATCTTGTTGAGGCCCAACCTGTTAGCCAAAGGCGCATAGATATAGAGTGTTTCACCGGCAATCTTGTATTGCTTGTTGGCAGGTTGTGATGCCAGGGTGCGCATGTTATGCAGGCGGTCGCATATCTTAATGAGGATGACACGGATGTCCTCGCTCATGGTCAGCAGCAGTTTCTTGAAGTTCTCAGCCTGGGCTGATGCCTGCTCACCGAAGATACCGCCGGAGATTTTGGTAAGACCGTCAACAATCTGGGCAATCTTAGGTCCGAAGATGTTTGCCAGATCCTCTGTCGTATAGTCAGTATCTTCGACCACGTCGTGTAACAACGCTGCACAGATGCTGGTAGAGCCCA
>DEWO01000079.1:2249-7076 GCA_002363695.1 Prevotella sp. UBA3208 | reverse complement strand
CCCAGTCCCACCTCTTCGCAGGCTATCTGTGCCACAGCTATGGGGTGCATGATGTAGGGCTCACCTGAGAGTCGCCTGACTCCCTTGTGTGCCTGGCGGGCGAAATGGAAAGCCTTGGTGATGATGTCCACTTTCTTACGGTGCCGTGAAGCCAGATAACTGTCCAGCAATCGTTGAAAAGCGTCGTTCACCAGTTTGTCGTCAGCCTCTTCTCGCAGAATCTTTTCTTCGTCCATCTTGATTGTCCATTTTCAGTTCTTCAATTCTTCAACTCTTCAACTCTTCAACTCTTCAATTTTTCAATTTTTCAATTCTTCAACTCTTCAACTCTTCAATTTTTCAATTCTTCAATTTTTCAATTTTTCAATTCTTTCTTATCTTCTCCTTCTCCTTCTCGTGCTCTTGCGCTTCTTACTTGCTGTGCCACGCTTACGGCTAATGGAAGAACGCTTGCGGCTTGCTTTATAACGTTTTCTTGACACTTTGCTGTGACGGCTGTAGCGTCCCTTCTTGCCGCGGATGTAGCGCTTGCTCTTGTGATAGTAGGTGGGTACGTCGTCATTGACCTCCACTTCAGTACGCCTGTTCAGCAGTTCGTCGGATTTATAAGAGAATACAGAGTCTTGCAAGTCAATAAAGTGGGTTGTTTCCGTCAGAGGAAGTCTCAGCACCGATGGGGCGGTAGCTCCGGGGACGACGTCTCTGCGGTACATGGGGTTCAGTGAGCGCAGCAGGTCTATATTGATACCTACCACCTCTGCCACTTGCTGCAGGTGAAGATTCTTGTTCACGATGACCGTGTCCGATTTGGCCGGTAGCCGTGTGGCCATCGGACAGATGTTATGCTGTGAGTAGTAGGTCATGATGTAGTTAGCGGCTATGAATGCCGGCACGTAACCGCGTGTCTCCTTGGGCAGGTAGGGGTATATCTGCCAGTAGTCCTTCTGTCCTCCTGCTCTATGGATGGCCTTGTTGATATTCTCTGGCCCGCAATTGTAAGCCGCAATCACCAGGTTCCAGTCGCCGAAAATCTTGTAGAGGTCTTTCAGGTATCGTGCTGCAGCCAGTGATGCCTTCTGTGGGTCACGGCGTTCGTCTACCAGTGAGTTGACCTGCAGCCCATACTGCTTACCCGTTGTCAGCATAAACTGCCACAATCCGGTAGCTCCGACACGGCTGACGGCCTTGGGGTTCAGTGCCGACTCGATGATGGGCAGGTACTTCAGTTCCAAGGGCAGCTGGTACATCTCCAAGGCTTCCTCGAAAATCGGCATATAGAAGTTGGATGCTCCCAGCATGTAGCTGATGGAATGGCGCAGACGTCCGCTGTAGCGGTCAATGAATTTCTGTACGACATCATTATAGGCCATCTCCATGACGCATGGCATTCGGCTCAGGCGGTCTATGTATTCCTCTCTCGAATAGACAGGATTTATGTCGCGCATGTTGCAGTCGTAGTCCTCTTCCAGATAGGTCTTGGCCATATAGAGGCTCATCAGCGAGTCCAGGTCATAGGTCATGGCTTCCGGGAACTCGATGACCTCTTCGTTGCCTTCTTGGTCGGTCACGATGATTTCGTCTTCGTCGTCCGGCTCGTCGTTAGTAACCACTTGACTCCAACTGGCAAGTGGTAGCAGGCCCAACAAGCATATCAATAGGTATTTCTTCATATTTTGATTTTTCTTGTTCATGATAGATGTTAGAAATTCAACTTACAACTCACTCCCAGCGACTGCCGGTCGAGTAGGCTGCCTCCTCCATGATTGGGGATGACGGTAGGTTCCACTGTGAGACTTAAGTCTTTAGAAATGTCGAATACCGAAAGTTCGGCATCTACGTAGGCGTCGATGACGGAAATGGCATAGACACCCAGCATGACAAATAGACTCATGTCGCGCCAGCGGCGGTATTTGTCCTTTCTACTTCTGAATATCTCCTTGTAGCGGTCTTCGTTTTCTTGCGTAATGGTATTCCCCAGATGCAGGAACTTGTTATATGAAGCAGTCCCCGGATCATCATCCATGATGTCAAGATAGGCTTGCGAATAGTCCTTATACATCATGTTGTTCCAGGTCAGTGCGTAGATACAACCCAAGAATCCGCCATAGATGATAGGCAGTTTCCAAAACTTACGGTTGTATATCTGTCCGGCTCCGGGCAATACTAATGCCAACCATAGCGCTCGCTGCGGATTGGGTTTCCAAGTGTTCCAGTCACGCTTCTCTTTCATCTTGCGCGACTTCTTTTTTACCACCAGGGATGTGGAGTCTTCCACTACTTCCAGCGAGTCGCCCAACAGGGCTTTGGCATCTCCTTTGGCTATGGAGTCCATAACCGCCAAGTCTTCTTGCTGTGCCTCTGCATAGAGGGGTAGGAAGACAAGGAGGCAGAGCGTGAGTACCCATTGACCCCACCTGTGTGATGTAGATATGTGATGATTGATATTCACGATGAACATTGGTCTCTTGTCAGCATTTTACGATCTTGCCCCGTCCAGTGCGTTCATGATGCGCTCCAGTTCCTCTTCGTTCTCAAAGGCGATACTGATTTTGCCCTTCCCTTTCTGCGAGCAGGTCATCTGCACCTTGGCCTGGAAGAACTGAGAGAGTCGTTCCTTCAGGACATTGAATTCTTCAGGCAACTGTGACTTCGAGACGATACGCCCCTTAGCCGTCTTTACGTCTTCACCCTGCTTCAGTGCCTGCACCATCTCTTCCACCTTGCGAACAGACAGTTGGTGCTGCTGCACCTCTTTGAAAAGCTTGATTTGCTGCGACGGACTGTCGATGCTTAACAGTGCACGGGCATGTCCCATCTCTATCTCATGGTTTTTCAGCGCTATTTGCACCTGGGCAGGCAACTTCAGCAGTCGCATATAGTTGGTGACGGCAGCACGGCTTTTGCCTACACGTTCTGAGATTTTGGCTTGTGTCATGCCCGTCGTCTCCGCCAGGTGTTGGTAGGCCAGTGCAATCTCAATAGCGTTCAGGTCTTCGCGCTGGATGTTCTCGACCAGTGCCATCTCCATCACCCCCTGGTCCTCTACGGACACGATGTAGGCGGGTATCTTTGTCAGCCCGGCCAGTTGTGAGGCACGCCAACGGCGCTCACCTGCAATAATCTGGTACTTCCCGCCCTCCACCTTGCGCAGCGTGATGGGCTGAATGATTCCCAACTCGCTGATGCTGTTGGCCAGTTCCTGCAAGGCCTCAGGGTCAAACTCCCTGCGCGGCTGGTTGGGATTGGGGGCTATTTGTGTGATTTCCACCTCGTTGAGATTAGACGAACCTTCCGTCTTCAACTCGCTGTGGGTGTCTATCAGGGCGTCCAGTCCGCGTCCGTTGCCTATCTGGTCCAGTCCGCGTCCCAGCACATTCCTGTCGTATTTCTTCTTTACGGCCATATCTCCTTAACTTTCAACTCTTCAATTCTTCAATTTTTCAATTCTTCAACTATTCAATTTTTCAATTCTTCAATTCTTCAACTATTCTTATTAATTATCTCCTTGGCCAATGCCAGATGGTTCTTGGCACCCGTCGACTCCGCATCGTACAGGATGACCGGCAGACCGTGTGAGGGACTTTCCGACAACTTGACATTACGCTGTATAACGGTCTTGAACACCAGTTCCTGGAAGTGGCGTTTCACCTCATCGTAGATTTGGTTAGCCAGACGCAGACGCGAGTCGTACATGGTCAGCAGGAAACCCTCTATCTCCAGTTTCGGATTGAGCTTCTTCTTGATAATCTTCACCGTGTTAAGCAGCTTCGATATGCCCTCCAGGGCAAAGTACTCACACTGAACGGGAATGATGACTGAGTCTGCCGCTGTCAGTGCGTTGACGGTAATCAGTCCCAGCGACGGTGAACAGTCTATCAGAATGAAGTCATAGTCGTTGCGGATGGGGTCCAATATCTGGCTGACTATCTTCTCGCGATTACTGAGGTTGAGCATCTCAATCTCAGCCCCCACCAGGTCAATATGGCTGGGTATGATGTCCAGCCCCTCAATATCCGTCGTATAGATGGCATCACGGACGTCAGCATGGTTGATAATGCACTCGTAGAGCGAGCAGTCCACCTCCTGGATGTCAACCCCCAGTCCGCTTGACGCATTGGCCTGTGGGTCAGCATCTACCACCAGTACGGTCTTTTCCAGCGTAGCCAGTGATGCAGCCAGGTTGATGGTCGTTGTCGTCTTGCCGACGCCACCTTTTTGGTTTGCTAATGCTATAATCTTTCCCATAATCTTTTTAACCTTATGTATATAATAGGCTGCAAAGATACGAAGAAAAAACGAGCCAGCCAAATAGCAGCCCCGATTTTTATCCTTTTTAAATACTTTGGTATGAAACGTTTCCGTCAGTTAACAACAGGGGAGGTGCCGCACATCACGTGTTGAGCACCTCCCCTCCAAATAATGAAATATACAAACGAGCACGCTGTCACAGCGGGCGTTTCCTTCTCTGACAGCTGGTCAGAGTGTGGCGTTGCATTCCTCCTTCCATGAGGTTTCATTCGGGCCGGCTGTACGGGTTCGCAACGCCACACTCTCGAAGAGAGTCCCCTGATCCACAGAAGCCCATCATCATCGACGAGTTCGGCGACGGACTGGTATTCTGAAACTAACAAGCAAGAAAAGCTGATTTCCGATAAATCTCTTGTTTATCTCCGAAAAAAGTCATAACTTTGTCACGTCGAACTCCGACCCAGGCCCACCCTACCTTCGACTCACCCAAGGTTCTGCGCCTACTCTTGTGCGATTGAAGTGCGTTTGATGTGCGTCTGTTGTCCGTTCGTTAATCGAACAACAATCGGACAACAATCG
>DEWO01000079.1:0-2188 GCA_002363695.1 Prevotella sp. UBA3208 | reverse complement strand
AATCGAACAACAATCGGACAACAATGGGAGGAAGAGCGAAGGAAAGGCTTGGGTAGAATGGGGCAAAACCTTTCGGAGGTCTTTCGGAGACCTTTCGGAGGTCTTTCGGAGACCTTCCTACAAAAAGTAAGCATACTATTTGGTCAGTCCGTTTTCTTTTTGTACTTTTGCACCGCAAATGTGCAGAAAAAGAATGAAACCGCTGATAGTAATTTCAAATGATGACGGCTACCAGGCCAAGGGCATCAACGAGCTGGTCAGGATGGTTCGCGACTATGGCGACGTGCTGGTGTGTGCTCCTAATGGAGCCCGAAGCGGTATGTCGTGTGCTTTCTCGGCTACCGTTCCCCTTACGCTGACACTCAGACGGAAGGAAGCGGGGCTTGAGGTATGGTCGTGCAACGGTACGCCTGTAGACTGTGTGAAGATGGCGTTGGCCAACCTGTGTACGCGAAAGCCAGACTTGGTTATTGGCGGTATCAATCATGGTGACAATGCTTCTGTCAACAGTCACTATTCGGGCACGATGGGAGTGACGATGGAAGGCTGTATGAAGTATATTCCCAGCATAGCCTATTCGTTGTGCGACCACGACGAGCAGGCTGATTTTACGCCCTTGGAGCCTTATGTCAGACAGATGACTCAGCGGGTGTTGGCTGAGGGGCTGCCTATCGGTGTCTGCCTGAATGTGAACTTCCCCAAGACGGAAGCCCGTTGGGCCAAGGACGGCCGTGCCTATCAGGGCGTGCGTGTCTGTCGTATGTCGCGGGGTTCGTGGCAGAACGAGGTCACCCGGTGTCATCATCCGCGTGGCTATGACTACTGGTGGATGGTGGGCCATTACCATAACGACGAGCCTGAGGCTCAGGACACTGACCGCTGGGCGTTGGATCATGGTTTTGTGGCCGTCACGCCTACTACTTTTGACGTCACGGCCCATGAGGCTGTTCAGAACATGAAGGACTGGAACCTGTAAATGAAAAATTGAAAAATTGAAGAATTGAAAAATGGAAATAATTGAGAACCGAGAGGGTAAAGGGTCAAGCGAATGAAGTATTATTTGATAGTCGGAGAAGCCTCAGGTGACTTGCACGCCTCGCACTTGATGCGTATGCTGAAAGAGCGCGATGGCGAGGCTCAGTTCCGCTTCTTCGGCGGTGACCTGATGGCGGCTGAGGGTGGTACACGTGTCAAGCACTATCGCGAACTGGCCTACATGGGTTTCGTACCTGTACTGCTGCACTTGCGCACGATACTCGGCAACATGAAGCGTTGCAAGCAGGACATTCTTTCCTGGCAACCGGACGTCGTGATACTGGTAGACTATCCGGGCTTCAATCTTGACATTGCCAAATTTGTGAAATCCAAGGGGATATGTCCTGTCTACTACTATATTGCCCCCAAGATATGGGCTTGGAAGGAGTATCGCATTAAGAACATCAGGCGCGATGTCGACGAGCTGTTCTCCATACTGCCCTTTGAGGTGGACTTCTTTGAAGGCAAGCATCACTATCCCATCCACTATGTGGGCAACCCCACGGCCCAGGAGGTCAGGGAGTTCTTGCATAGTTACGAAAACGGCTCGTGTGCAGACGGCAGCACTCCCCTTCGTACCTCCGGCCTCCCCATCATTGCGCTGTTGGCAGGCTCGCGAAAGCAGGAAATCAAGGACAACCTGCCGGCTATGATAGCTGCGACGGAACATCTGGCAGGCCAATACGACATTGTGCTGGCAGGGGCACCCTCTATAGAGCCTGCCTACTATGACCAGTTCATGAAGGGTACAAAGGTTCGTTTGGTGGCTGGCCAGACCTATCCGCTGTTGGCATCTGCTACGGCAGCACTTGTCACCAGCGGGACAGCCACCTTGGAGGCTTGTATGTTCCGTGTGCCCCAGGTGGTGTGCTACGAGACACCGCTACCACAGCTCATAGGCTTCCTGAAACGGCACTTTATCAAGGTCCGTTGGGTGTCGCTGGTCAATCTGATTGCCGACAGGGAAGTCGTGCCCGAACTGGTGGCCGAGACGTTCAGTGTAGACAATATCCGACGCGAGTTGGAGGCCCTGTTACCCGGAGGCAGCAAGCGCCGGCAGATGCTGACCGATTATGACGAGGTGTTTCGCCGGTTGGGCGATAGTCATGCACCGGAGCGTGCTGCTGATATCATCGTGGAAAAATTGAAAAAT
>DEWO01000071.1:8147-9733 GCA_002363695.1 Prevotella sp. UBA3208 | reverse complement strand
GCGTGAGGCACTGCGCGCAGACGCTCCTTGGGAATCAGCTTGCCTGTTATGCGGTCTATCCCGTAGGTCTTGTTCTCAATACGCTGCAGTGCGCCCTTCAGTCCCTGAATAAACTTCTGCTGACGTGAAGCCATCTGAATCAGTTCCTCCTTCGACTGCGTGACACTACCCTCCTCCAGTGCTTTATACGTAGGAGACGTGTCGTCAACATCGTTTGAGTCTTTATTCATCAGTGCACTCATCATCTGGTCATAGTCGCGCTTGGCCAGGGCCAGTTTCTCGTTGATAATCTCACGGAACTCTTGCAGTTCTTCGTCCGTGTAACGTGTTTTTTCAGCCATAATCTTAAGATTTAGTTATTGAAATATGTAATTTAAACTCATCAAACTCAACCTCCTGTCCATCATTAGTCTCCAGCTTCAGACCGTCTGCCAGCACCTGACGGGCAATATAGTCGCCAAAGGCCTCGACAGCCTTGGTGGATGCCTCGTTGGGCTCAATGCAGACACGGATATGGTCAGTGATTTCCAAACCGCTCTTCTTACGCATATTCTGGATGCGGTTCACCAGCGTGCGAGCCATACCCTCGGCACGCAGTTCGTCGGTCAGGGTGATGTCAAGGGCTACCGTCAGGTTGCCGTCGTTGCCAACCAACCATCCAGGGATGTCCTCACTGATGACCTCAACATCCTCAGCCAGAATCTCGTAGCTGTCCAGCAACAGGCGTCCGTTAGCCTCCAATTCGGCTATCTGTTCCTGCGTCATAGTAGCAACAGCAGCAGCCACGGCCTTCATGTCCTTGCCAAACTTCTTACCCATGGTGCGGAAGTTGCACTTCACCTTCTTCACCAGGATGCCGGCGCCCTCAACGAACTTCAGTTCCTTCACGTTCACTTCCTGTAGGAAGATGTCCTTCACCGTCTCGATAGCCTCACGCTGCGCATTGTCAACGGGAGGAATCATCAGTGTCTGCAACGGCTGCTTCACGGCAATGCCTTCCTTCTTACGCAGTGACAGCACAACGGTGGTAATACGCTGGGCAATGTCCATACGCTCTTCGAGGTCCTTATTGACAAGGGCAGCATTGAATTCGGGGAATTTATCCAGATGCACACTATCCAGAGCACCACCGAGGTCCTTATATAGCTGGTCGGCAAAGAAGGGTGCAAACGGTGCCAACAGCTTGGCAACTGTCATCAGACACTCGTACAGCGTCTGATAGGCAGCCAACTTGTCGTTGTCCATCTCCTTACCCCAGAAGCGTTTCTTGTTCAGACGGACATACCAGTTCGAGAGGTCTTCATCCACAAAGGCGTCTATGAGTCGGCCCGCACGTGTTGGATCGTAGCCGTCCATCTCCTGCTGAACGCCCTGAACCAGCGAGTTCAGACAAGAGAGAATCCAACGGTCAAACTCAGGACGCTCGCCGACGGGAATCTGTGGTGTCTGCGGGTCGAAGCCATCAACGTTGGCATACATTGCAAAAAGCGAATACGTATTATATAAGGTGCCAAAAAACTTACGGCTGATTTCTGCCACGCCCTCTGGGTCGAACTTCAGGTTGTCCCAAGGCTCCGAGTTGGTCA
>DEWO01000071.1:0-8024 GCA_002363695.1 Prevotella sp. UBA3208 | reverse complement strand
GCTTCGACATCTTGTTGCCCTTGGCGTCGAGCACCAGACCTGACGAGATGACGTTCTTGAAGGCCACCGAGTCGAATATCATGGTGGCAATGGCGTGCAGGGTGAAGAACCAACCGCGAGTCTGGTCGACACCCTCGTTGATGAAGTCGGCAGGGAATGCCTTGTTGTCGTCTATCAGTTCGCGGTTCTCGAAGGGATAGTGAATCTGGGCGTAGGGCATGGAGCCTGAGTCGAACCACACGTCGATGAGGTCGCTCTCGCGCTTCATCTTCTTGCCTGTCGGCGAAACGAGGAAGATGTAGTCGACGTACGGGCGGTGCAGGTCTATACGGTCGTAGTTCTCCTGCGACATGTTGCCTGGCTCGAATCCGTTTTCCTTCAGCGGGTTGGACGTCATGAATCCTGCCTTGACGCTCTTCTCTATCTCGTTGTAAAGCTCTTCTACTGAGCCGATGCATATTTCCTCGCCTTCCTCTGAGCGCCAGATGGGCAGCGGAGTCCCCCAGAAGCGCGAGCGCGACAGGTTCCAGTCGTTCAGGTTGTCCAGCCAGTTGCCGAAGCGGCCTGTACCCGTTGACTCGGGTTGCCAGTTGATGGTCTTGTTCAGTTCCGACATACGTTCCTTCTTGGCCGTGCTCTTGATGAACCACGAGTCGAGCGGATAGTACAGCACGGGCTTGTCCGTGCGCCAGCAGTGCGGATAGTTGTGCACGTGCTTCTCTATCTTGAACACCTTGTTCTGAGCCTTCAGGTCCATGCAGATGCTGATGTCCAGCGTCTCGTCCTTGTCGGTCAGCGTGTCGTCGTAGGCGTTCTTGACGTAGCGTCCTGCAAACTTGTTCCACTCGGCTACGTTGACGTAGTTCTTGACGAACTCCGGGTCCAGGTCGTCAGTGACGAAGTACTTGCCCTGCAGGTCCACCACGGGGCGCTCCTGTCCTTTCTTGTCTATCAGCACGATGGGGCAGATGCCGGCCTTCTTGGCTACAAAGGCATCGTCGGCGCCGAAGTTTGGCGCTATGTGCACGATGCCGGCGCCGTCCTCCGTGGTGACGTAGTCGCCCGGAATGACGCGGAAGGCGTCGCCCATGGGCTTGATGGCAGGCATCAGCTGCTCGTACTCCATGCCCACGAGGTCAGTGCCCTTGTATCGGGCTACGACGCGATAGGGTATCAGCTTCTCGCCCTTCTTGTACTCCGGCATCTCGCCACCGTCCGTGATGGCTCCCTCGGCGGGCAGGTAGGCGTTCAGACGGGCCTCGGCCAGCACCAGCGTCACCTTGTCGGCGGTATAGGGGTTGTAGGTCTCGACGGCCACGTAGTCAATCTTCGGCCCTACGCAGAGTGCCGAGTTGGCAGCCAGTGTCCACGGCGTGGTGGTCCAAGCCAGGAAGTAAGGTGTTCCCCAGCCTGTCATCTCGGGCTTCGGGTTCTTCATCTTGAACTGTGCAGTACATGTGGTGTCCTTCACGTCGCGATAGCATCCGGGCTGGTTCAGCTCGTGGCTCGACAGGCCCGTGCCGGCTGCGGGCGAATAGGGCTGTATGGTGTATCCCTTGTAGAGCAGGCCCTTCTCGTAGAACTGCTTCAGCAGCCACCACAGGGTCTCGATGTACTTGTTGTCGTAGGTGATGTAGGGATGGTCCAGGTCGACGAAGTAGCCCATCTTCTCGGTCAGCTCGCGCCACTCCTGGGTGAACATCATCACGTTCTGGCGGCACTTGCGGTTGTAGTCCTCGGTCGAGATGTAGCGCTCCGACTCCTTGTTGTCGATGTCGGCCTTGGTGATGCCCAGCTCCTTCTCCACGCCCAGCTCTACGGGCAGTCCGTGGGTGTCCCATCCGGCCTTGCGCCTGACCTGGTAGCCGCGCATGGTCTTATAGCGGTTGAAGGTGTCCTTGATGCTGCGTGCCAGCACGTGGTGGATGCCGGGGTGTCCGTTGGCCGAGGGGGGACCCTCGAAGAACACAAACTGGGGACAGCCCTCGCGCTCGTCGACTGAGCGCCAGAAGACATTCTTCTCTTTCCACATCTGCAAGATGTCGTTGTTTACCTGCGTCAAGTTCAGGCCGTTATGCTCGGCAAATCTCTTACTCATATTTCCTTTTCGTTTTCTTGTTTTTATACGCGTATGAATGAAATGATGTGCAAAGGTACGAAATTAATCTGAAACAACCATATCTTTTGAGAAAAGATAACAATTGACAATCTGCGCCGTGACGCGCTCTGCCGCATCGAATCGATTCAGCGTCGTTTATTAACAAATATTACCAAATCGAGCCGATTTGGCCATTCCGGAGGGCGGCTGGCACAAACAAAAGAACGAACTGGAGACCCAGCCCGTTCTTTCGTATATGCGAATGCACTCAGCGCACGTCAGTTCATCTGAGGCAGTTCGAGCCACTTCACGTAGCAGAAGTCCTGACGGTGAGGCAGGTTCTTGTTCTTCGGATACATACGGACAGCCGACTTGTACTGGCCGAACTGGGTGGGAGCCAGCGTAGCCTCGAACGTATAGTTGTTGCCTTCCTTGCCCGTCATCTTCAGCGGCTCAACGCTGTAGACGCGCTCCTCGCCGTCCTTGTTGACGAAGATGTTCACCTTCTCCAGCCCGATGGCGTCATCCAGTCCCTGCTCGTTGATGACGTACTTCAGCGTGTACTTCTGGCCAGCCTCGGCACCCGATACGGGGAAGTCCCACTCGCTGCTGACCACGCTGATGGCCTCCCAGCGCTCGGCGACAGTCTCCTTCCACAGGGCAATCTCCTTGGCCAGACGGTTGTCGTTCTTCGAAATTTCCCTGAAGCGCTTGGCCTCCTTCTCGTAGAACTTGCTGTAGTAGTCGTCCAGCTGGCGCTTCATCGTGTAGTGCGGAGCAATCTGGGCTATCGAGTTCTTCACCACCTTGATCCAGCCCTTCGAGAGACCCTTCTTGTCCTTGTCGTAATACAGGGGCACAATCTCGTTCTCCAGCAGGCCGTAGATGGTTGCCGCGTCGAGCTGGTCCTGATAGCCCTGGTTCTGGTAGGTACGCTTCTCGGTCAGCGCCCAGCCGGCACCCTCGCGATAGCCCTCCAGCCACCAGCCGTCCTTCACTGACAGGTTGACCACACCGTTCATCTCGGCCTTCTCGCCCGATGTACCACTGGCCTCCAGCGGACGCGTCGGCGTGTTCATCCAGATGTCGACACCCGACACCAGGCGGCGAGCCAGCAGGAAGTCGTAGTCCTCGAGGAAGATAATCTTGCCCAGGAACTCAGGACGCTGCGAAATCTCGTAAATCTTCTTGATGAGACCCTGTCCGGCACCGTCGGCAGGGTGAGCCTTGCCGGCAAAGAGGAACATGACGGGATGCTCAGGATTGTTGACAATCTTGCTCAGACGCTCCAGGTCGGTGAACAGCAGGTGAGCACGCTTGTAGGTAGCGAAGCGGCGGCAGAAGCCGATGACCAGCGCATTGGGGTTCATGGCCTCCAGCAGGCGTACCACACGCGAGGGGTCGCCCTGGTTGCGCAGCCAAGATTCGCGGAACTGCTCCTTGATGTAGTCGAAGAGTTTCTGCTTCAGCGCCATACGGGTAGCCCAGACTTCCTCGTCAGGACAGTTGTAGATGCCGTGCCAGATTTCCTCGTTCGACTGGTCGCTCAAGTGCTTCGCGTCGAAGTATTTGGCATAGACATGACGCCACTCGGTAGCACACCAAGTGGGGAAGTGAACGCCGTTGGTGACGTAGCCCACATGGTTCTCCTCAGGATAGTAGCCGTTCCAGATGGGGGCAAACATCTTCTGCGATACCCATCCGTGCAACATTGACACACCATTGACCTCCTGGCAGGTGTTGCAGGCAAAGGTTGACATGCAGAATTTCTCCGAGTGGTCATCGGGGTTGGTACGGCCCATGCCGATGAACTCGTCCCAAGAGATGCCGAGCTTCTGAGGATAGCCGCCCATGTACTTGCCGAACAGACCCTCGTCGAAGTAGTCGTGACCGGCGGGTACGGGAGTGTGGACGGTATAGAGCGAAGAGGCACGCACCAGCTCCATAGCCTGGTTGAACGTCAGGCCATCTTCCTCGATATAGTCGCACAGACGCTGCAGGTTGCAGAGTGCAGCGTGACCCTCGTTGCAATGGTAGATATCCTTCTTGATGCCGAGCTTCTTCAGCAGCAGCATGCCACCGATGCCAAGCAGAATCTCCTGCTTCAGACGGTTCTCCCAGTCACCTCCGTACAAAGCGTGGGTGATAGGCTTGTCGAAGTCTGAGTTCATCTCGTTGTCAGTATCGAGCAGATAGAGCTTCACGCGGCCTACATTGACACGCCACACATAGGCATGAACCTGATAGTTGGTATAGGGTACGTCAACCACCATCGGGTTGCCGTCCTTGTCCAGCTGGCGCTCAATGGGCAGCGAACCGAAGTTCTGGGTCTCGTAGTTGGCAATCTGCTGTCCGTCCATTGACAGGCTCTGGGTGAAGTAGCCGAAGCGATAGAGGAAACCCACGGCACACATGTCGACGTTGGAGTCGCTGGCCTCCTTCACATAGTCACCGGCCAGCATACCCAGACCGCCCGAGTAAATCTTCAGGGCCGAGTGGATACCGTACTCCATGCAGAAGTAAGCCACTGAGGGACGCTTTGAGTCGGGCTTGACATCCATATATTCATGGAACAAGTCGCAAACGTTCTTCACACGCTTCATCAGTGCCTTGTCCTTCAGAATCTCTTCCTTGCGGGTAAAGCTCAGACGCTCAAGAAGCATCACAGGGTTGTGCTTCACGTCATGATATAGTTCGGGATCAAGGTCACGGAACAAGTCGCGGGCCTCGTAATTCCATACCCACCACATGTTGTGGGCAATTTCGTCCAAACACTTCAGCTGTTCAGGCAGCGTGGCCTTGACGGTCAGCTCTTTCCACTGTGGAGCATTTGAATAATCTGCTTTAATCTTCATAAGTTTATCTTAAAATAGTAAAGTATTTATTTGGTTTTTCTCTCTTCAGCTTTGCGCAGGGCTATGTCGTAAGCCTCGTGGTAGTACTGGATGAACTCGCTCCACAGGGCTTTCTTGGACAGGGCGTCAGCCTGCTTGCGGCAGGCGTCAACCTCCTTCTGAGTCATGCCGGAGAACTCAGCCACGGTGTCCTTGATGCTGTCTGCCACTTCCGAATAGTTATAGTCGGTGCGGTGGATGACCTTCACACCGTCCTTCAGCGTACCGACGTGTCCGAACTCCTTGTTAGCCCAGAGGCCGAAGCCCGCCAGGTCAGTGGTGATGCAGGGCACCTTGAAGGCCACAGCCTCCAGCGGAGTATATCCCCAAGGCTCGTAGTAGGACGGATAGATGCAGAGGTCGTTACCCAACACCACATCATAGTAAGTCATGTTCAGTATGCCGTCCTTGCCGTCCAAATAGCACGGCAGGAAGATGACCTTCACGCAGTCGTCCTTGCGGTTGTGCATGTCGTAGTACTTCATCATGCCCAGCACGTTGTCGTGGCTCATGTTGTGAAGCCAGTGGGTCACCTGGGGGACATCCAGCGGTGTGTCGAACTGACCACCGTTCTGCAAACGTTCCTGCAGGTCCTTGCGCGGCTCCCCTACCCAACCGGGCACCTCAATGAAGGCTACCACCTTCTTCTTCAGGTCACGGTCGCGCTGCAAGCGGTTCATGGCTTCCACGAACACGTCGATGCCCTTGTTGCGGAACTCGTAGCGGCCGGAGGTAGACACTATCAGCGTGTCGTCGTCCAACTGCTCGCCCAGCAAGGCGTTAGCCACTTCCAGCAGCCGCTTGCGGGCTGCCTTGCGCTTGCGGGTAAAAGCAGCGCCCTTGGGCACGAAGCTGTTGTCAAAGCCGTTGGGCAGCACCACGTCGACCGGTTTGTCCAGCAGTTCCTTACACTCGTTGGCCGTAATGTCGCTCACGGTGGTGAAGCAGTCGACATAGAGCGCCGTCTGCTTCTCAATAGAGTGCTTCGACTGCATGTTCAGCTCGCCAGCCATCTGGTCTCCGTTGTAGGCGAACAGATAGTCGTAGAGCGGCTTCTGGTTGCCGGCTATAGAACGACCGATACTGGTGGCGTGGGTAGTGAAGACGGTACCAATCTGGGGCAGCTTGTTGTTGATATACAAAGCTCCCAGTCCGCACATCCACTCGTTGGCGTGATAGACAACACGGCTATTCTGCAACTGATACTGGTGGTAGAAACTCTCTACCACCAGGGCAGCAGCATAGGAGAACATGGACGCCTCGTCGTAGTCGCCATAGGCGTGCAACGAGTCGACCTGGTAGTGCTCCCATAGCCAACCGTAAATCTCATTTTTCTGTTCAAAGAAGGGATTGAAGTCTACCAGAATGGCTATCGGCTCGCCAGGAACGGTCCAACGACCTACGCGGACCGTCAGGCCCTGCTCCCTTGCTGCCCACTGCCACTCGGCAAAAAGCGATTTCTCCTCTTTAAAATAAGGACTCTCATTTTCCTTCCAGAAATCGGGACCAATAAAGATGATATGGTCCTTCATTTCTTCTTGTAGTGTCTTTGCACGCGAGGATAGTACAGTGTAGATACCACCTACCTTGTTACATACTTCCCAGCTCGATTCAAAGACAAAATCAGGCTTTAAATAGTCTTTTTCCATTGTTAATACATGTATTGCGGCTGCAAAGATACTTAAAAAAAATAAAAACCTCGAAAGTTTTCACATATATTTTCAACGGAAATGATTGTTTCTTGATTTAGATTTATTACCTTTGTACCGTTTAAATCATAAAAAATGAAAAATAAGATACTGCACATAGTCCTACTGTTGCTGCTTGTCCTACAAGCCGGCGCCCAGAAGCACACGGAAAGCAAACCATTTCACGCGTACCTTATAAATAATGAATATGATGTGTACCTGCGCATCAACTTCTATGAACAGGACGTCAAGGTGCCCGGACAGGAACTGTACGGTCCGCTGCCTGGCTATCTTGGCAAGCAGCACAACTCTTTCTGCTGGGTCATCACCTCGTGCAAAGTGACAGGCGACGACAAGGCCGAGATGCAGCTCATCAACGACTACGGCTCGGAAGACCTGCGTGCCACGCTGACACGCAAGAACGACAGCCTGTATGTGCTGAAGCAGGGCTCGGGCAGCACCATCAAGGTACCCCATCAGGGCAAGTGGCGCAAGCTGCCTGGCACACTGACATTTACCAGAAAATAACTATAAAGACGATATGAAACGAATAAGTGCATTCCTGATAGCTTTGACACTACCGCTGTCCATAGCTGTCGCCCAAGAACGGAAGCCCTTCTTAGTCAGGGCCGTGAACAAGTTAGGAGCATTCATTGACACCATGGCTACCAGAGGTATTGACAAACGCTACATCTACGTGCCTGAACGACCCTGGCAGCTGGTGCTGAAAAACCATATCAACAATATGGACATGAGAGTAGAGTCGACCGTCACCGAGGCCGATCTGGCCAGCTATGGCGCTAAGGGATACTATAATCTGAAGTCGGCCTTCAAACCCAAATTCACGTACAACATCGGTTTGTGGGTGGGCTATCGAGGCTACGGATTTGGCTATAACTTCTCACTGTCGAAAGCCAACGGAAGCACTTTCTCCATCGGAGCCACGGGGGCCAGATATGGCATCTACCTGCGCACACGCAACTTTGAAACACGCAACATGGATGCCGAACTAAGGGCTGTGGGAGAAGAGGGAGACTATTTCGACGCTGATGTCAAAAATGTCAGCGTATGGGACGATATGAAAATCAATACGCTGATCCTGGACGGCTTCTACATGCTGAACGGCAAGCGATTCTCCTATGCAGCTGCCTACGACCAGTCTGTCGTGCAGCTCCGGTCGGCCGGCTCGTTCATGTTGGGAGCCATGTATTATCAGTCTGACGTCGACTATGCACAGCGAAAGAACGCCCCTGTCGTGCAGCTCAACGGAAGAACGGGAAAATTCAAAATTCAGGAGGCAGGAGTAGGTTTTGGCTATTCCTATAACTGGGTTCCCGTCAAGAA
>DEWO01000032.1 GCA_002363695.1 Prevotella sp. UBA3208 | reverse complement strand
CGCCTATAGCGCTAAGTTGTTTTTTCAGCACATCGGTAGCCGTAGAGTCAGAGTGATACGATGAGTAAGTCTTACAGCTCGACAGCAGGCAGACGACTGCCAGTATAGACAGTGTAGTCGTTACCGAGTGTGTTTTGATTTTTTCTTCCAGCGTCTGGAAGAAGATGAAGAATACGGGTACAAAGAGTAACAAGGCCAGAGTGCCCACCAGCATACCACCAACCACACACAGTCCCAGCGTGACATTACCCATGGCACCTGCCCCACGCTCAAAAATCATAGGCATCAGGCCCACGATAAGCGTCAGGGCGGTCATCAGGATGGGGCGCAGGCGTGCTTTGGCAGCAGTGAGAGCAGCATCGGCTATGCTCATTCCCTCGCGGCGACGCTCACAGGCATACTCCGTAATCAGAATAGCGGTCTTGGCAATCAGGCCGATGAGCATGATGATGCCCACCTGCATATAGATGTTGTTCTCCAGTTCTACCAGGTTGATGAACACGAAACTGCCGAGCAGCCCGAAGGGCACGCTGAGCATGACGGCCATGGGAATGAGCAGACTCTCGTAGAGACAGCAGAGCACGATGAACACGAGCAGCAGACTGATGACAAACACCCAGGCTGTGGACGACGTAGAGGCAGCCTCCTCGCGGGCCGTGCCGGTGTACTCATAGCCATAGCCCTGGGGCAGCGTCGCGGCCGACACCTCGCTCACGGCATTGATGACATCGCCCGAAGTGTAGCCCTCGGCAGGTGTCAGTTCTACGTTGATGCCTAAAAAAAGGTTGAAGCGGTTGAGCGACTGGAGACCATAGGTCTTCTTCAGCGTGATGAGTTCGGTGATTGGCGTGTAGCCGCCCTTCTCCGTGACGACATAGATGTCGTTCAGGTCGTCCTTATTCATGCGCAGTCCAGGATCAGTCTGCAACATGACGTGGTAGAGTTTTCCAAAACTGTTGAACTGCGAGGCATAGTTACTGCCTATATAGCCGTTGAGCACGCTGAGCACGGAAGCAGGCTCGATGCCATAGCGCTTACACAGCGAGGCATTCACCGTGACAGTGTATTGCGGATAGTTCACCTCGTAGGGCGAATAGACTTCTTCTATCTCTGGCCGCGCTTCCAGTGCCTTCATGAAGTTGTCGGCCACGCCCTTGAGCTTGGTGACGGAGCCACCGCCATAGTCCTCAACATACAATTCCACGCTGTTGCTATAGCTATAGCCAAAGACAGTGGGGAGCAGGAACACGAACATCGAACCGCTCTTCACCTGATGGGTGGCACCCTCTATGCGGTCGTAGATGCTGAAGATGTCGTGACCGTCGTCCTGGCGGTCGTCCCAATGCTTCAGGCGCCCCATCACCAGTCCGGTGTTAGGACCATCGCCACCCAAGATATTCCAGCCTGCTACCGAACCGACGCCACGCATATCGGGGTCGTTCTCCAAGATTTCAGACATCTCATGAACCGTCTTTTTCGTCTGTGACAAGGTAGAACCCGACGGTGTGGTGATATCTACAAAGATAATCCCGGTATCCTCGTCGGGCACCAAACCTGTGGGCGTGCTGTAGAGCATCCAGGCCAGCAGGACGATGCTGACAACCGTCAGTGAACCCACAAGCCAGCGACGACGCATGAACCATCCCAATGCACGACTGTATTTACTGAGCAAGGCATTGAAAGCCTTGTTGTAGGTTTGACGAAAACGCACCGACCAGGAGGCTGTCTGCAGTTCTGCTTCCGGAGAGCGGGGTTTCATCAGCAGCGCACACAGTGCCGGACAGAGCGTCAGGGCACAGAAAGTAGAAATGGCCACGGCCACGGCCATCGTCAAACCGAACTGCCGGTAATAGGCACCGCTGAGACCGCCCATGAAAGCAGCTGGGATGAACACACACATGAAGACAATGGTGGTGGTGATAATGGCTGTAGAAATGTTGTGCATCGCCTGGTGGGTGGCCTTCTTGGCAGTTGTCGTCGGGTCTTCCAGTTTCTCCTGCACCGCCTCCACCACGACAATGGCATCATCGACCACGGTACCGATGACCAGCACCAGTGCGAAGAGAGTGATGAGGTTGAGCGTGAAGCCAACCATATACATGAAGGCAAAGGTGCCCACAAGCGAGACAACAATGCTCACCGACGGAATGATGGTGGCACGCCAGTTCTGCAGGAACAGCAGCACCACGAGAATGACGAGCAGCAGGGCCTCGAGCAGCGTCTTATAGACCGCGTTCATCGAGGCGTCGAGGAAGTCGTTGGTGTCCAAGAGCACTCGGAACTCCAGTCCTGCCGGCAAGTGTGGCTTCAGCTCTTCCATGAGCCTGTCTATCTCATTGTTTACTCGTTGCGCATTTGCACCGGTGGCAGGGGTAATGATGGCAATAGTGCCATTGTGGGAGTTCACCCAACTGTCGCAGGCATAAGTTACGGTGCCCAATTCCACGCGTGCCACATCGCTGAGATGCAAGTCATTAAAGGCATCAGTCCTTAAGACAATATCCTCAAACTCTTGTTGGTTTTCCAAGCGCCCCCTATATACCAGCGTGTACTGGTAGGTTCCATTTGAATCCTCTCCCAGCGTGCCAATGGCAGCCTCGACGTTCTGACCTTCCAGGGCATTGACAATATCTTCCGGATTCAGTTGGTACTGAGCCATTTTCTTCGGGTCCATCCAGATGCGCATGCCATAGACATTGCCCATCAGCTGGATGTTGCCCACACCATTAATGCGTTGCAGGCGCGGCTGCACGTTGATGTTGAAATAGTTGGTGATAAAGGCATTATCGTAGCGGTTGTCGGGACATTCCAAAGCAATGATTCGGAGCATGCCCTGCTCCTCCTTCTCCACCTGCACGCCCAGATTCAGCACCTCGGCTGGCAGGTAGCCCTTGGCCTCCTCCACACGGTTTTTTACGCGTATCTGTGCCAGATCGGGGTCGGTGCCGGGACGGAAGGTGACGTTGACGGTGGCCATACCACTGCTGGTTGACGACGACGTGATATACTCCATACCCTCCACGCCATTGACAGCCTCCTCAAGGGGGGTGATGACACTCTTCATGACAGCCTCGGCACTGGCTCCGGTATATTCCGTACTGATGGTGACCACGGGCGGAGCTACATTGGGGAACTGCTCTACGGGCAGATTGACATAACCCACGATGCCAGCCAGTAGGACAAGCACCGAAAGGGCGCAGGCGAAGATGGGACGAGTGATAAAGAAACGACTGATCATGATGGATTTCCTCCTTTCTTAACTTTCTTTTCTGTTACCTCCATTCCGTCCTCCACGAATCCGGCTCCCTCGGCAATGATGACATCGCCAGGTTCCAAGCCGCTGGTCACCACAAAGTTTTGTCCGTCGTTATAAGGAAGGATGGTCACCTCGGTTTCCACTGCCTTTCCATCGACCACTTTATATACAATATATTTATTGTGGATATCAACGGCAGCTTCCTGCGGAATGACTATGACCTTGTGTCTGACATAGGGTAGTTCGATATAGCCGTTACTGCCGTTACGGAAGATTTCTGTGGAATTATGAAACGTAGCACGTATATAAGTGCCACCATTGTCCTGTTCAACGATTCCGCTGATGGCATCAATATGTCCCTTTTCCTCAAACTGATAGCCCCAGTTGGTATAAAGCGTGACGGGTGGCAGCTTTTCAAGAAGTTCGTCGGTGGAGTTACAGTTGAAGTCCTGAAGAAGTTCAGAGAGTGCCTTCTCAGAGAGTGCGCCGTATGCACGAAGGTATTTATTGTCCGAAAAGACGACCATGTGTAGTTCGCCGTCGGGTTCAACAAGTTCACCCACACGGTATTCAATCATGCCTATGACACCGTCTGCAGGACTACAGACGGTGGTGTAGCCCAGTTGGATGCGCGCAGATTCCAACTCAGCCTGTGCCGCTTCCACCTGTGCGTAGGCTTCTTCCTTGGCATGACGGGCTCGAAGCAGGTCGGACTCTCCCACCATCTGTTGAGCATAGAGTTTCTCCTTGCCATCTAAGTTCAACTGGGCAGATGAGAGTGCAGCGCGAGCTGTCCCCACCTGAGCCTTGGCAGCATCAACGGCAGCAATATAAGGGCTTTGGTCGATGACGAATAGCGGCTGACCTTTCTTTACATGAGCACCTTCGTTTACTAAAATCTTAGCAAGCCGTCCACTGACAAGAGGGCGAACCTGTATATTATACACACCTTCCATCTTCACAGAAAAGTTGCGATTCAGGGTAATGTCTTGCCGCTGCACACGCAACAGGCGGTAGCAATCCTTCGCCGTCGGTGTGGTCTCTTCACCACAGTTGGTGCAGAGTAT
>DEWO01000037.1 GCA_002363695.1 Prevotella sp. UBA3208 | reverse complement strand
AGATTTCTGCACCTTTCCAGATGATCAACCAGCGTGGCAAGACTGTTTGTGCTATTGTCAAGCTGAAGAACCGTACAGAGGGTCACAAGGCTACCATCACGGAGGACTTTCAGGTCTTGAAGAATCTGGTATTGGAGAAGCGTCGTCAGGAGCGTCTGCACGAGTGGGTTGTCAACCGCATCAAGTCAACCTATGTACGTGTCAACGAACGTTTTCGTGACTGTAAGTTCGAATACGAAGGTTGGGTGAGGTAATTTGAAAGTTTTTTGACCTAAAGGTACAAAGCGACCAAAGGTCGATGAGAGAGTTGAAAAGTGAAGAGAGTTTTGTTTCTGTTGATGGGGGTATTGGTGCTGGGTATGGTGTTTGCCATGCAGCCCGCCCGTAAGCGTACGCCTCGCAAACGTGCAAAGGCTGCGCAACAGGACAAACGTGTCTATCTGGTTCATGCTGACAACCTGCACTATGACCAGTATCGTAATGGCGATGCCCAGATACTGCACGGTCATGTGCACTTCCGTCATGTGGGGGCAAACCTCTATTGCGACAGTGCCCATTTCTATGAGCAGAGCAACTCGTTTGAGGCTTTCGGTCATGTCCGCATGGTACAGGGCGACACGCTCAGTCTGGTAAGCGACTATGCCTATTACAACGGTAACGACCAGCTGGCCCAGGCCCGCTATAACGTGGTGCTGAAGCATCGTAGGACCACGCTCTATACCGACTCGCTGGACTATGACCGTATGTATAGTTTCGGTAATTTCTTCGAAGGTGGTAAGATGGTCGACGGTAAGTCGGTGCTGACTTCTGACTGGGGCGAGTATCATACCGATACCAAGATGGCTATGTTCTACTACGATGTACGGCTGAAGGATCAGAATATGTTTCTGACTACTGACTCGCTCTATTACGACACCCGTACGTCGCGGGCGCATATCGTAGGCCCTTCCAACATCACGTCGGGCAGTAGCCATATCTATAGTGAAGACGGCTACTACAATACCCGGACAAAGCAGTCGGAACTCTTCGGGCGTTCCGTCATCAAGGACCGAGGCCGCACCATTGTGGGCGACAGTGTGTTCCGCAATGCCCGTGACGGAAAGAACTATGCATACTGGAACGTGGTGATGACAGACTCCATTAACAAGAACCGTCTGACGGGTGACTATGCGGAGTACGACGACTCTACGGGCTATGCGATGGCCACCAACAATGCGGTGGCGATGGACTTCTCGCAGAAGGATACGCTCTTTATGCACGCTGACACGTTCAAGATTTTCACTTATAACAACAATACGGACTCCGTCTACCGTGTGATGCATGCATATAATAAGGTACGTGCCTATCGTCCTGATGTGCAGGCTGTGTGCGACTCACTGGTTTACAACTCACATGACTCCTGTATGGTAATGTATCGCGACCCCATCGTGTGGAACCAGGGCCAGCAGCTCTTCGGCGAGGAGATTCGTGTCTACATGAACGACTCGACCATTGACTGGGCACATGTCATCGGACAGGCCTTCTCGACCGAGCAGATGCCCGATACCATCCACTTCAACCAGGTGTCGTCGAAGGAGATGAAAGCGTTCTTCAGGAATGGTGAGATGCGCGAGTCGCAGGCCATTGACAATGTGCTGTCGGTCTACTATCCTGTTGACGACGCAGACAGTTCGCTCATAGGCCTGAACTACATGGAGACCCCGCTGATGAAGATGTTTCTTGAGAAACGTAAGATGAAACGCATGTGGATAGAAAAGCCTAAGGGTACGCTCTATCCCATGACACAGATACCGCCAGATAAATACTTTCTTCCGCAGTATGCGTGGTTTGACTATATCCGCCCGCTCAACAAGCAGGATATCTTCATCTGGCGCGGCAAGAAAGAAGGTACCGAACTGAAAGAGCAAAAGCGGCGCGTAGCCCCTAAAAACAAAGTTGCCCCATGACAGATGTCATACAGTTACTGCCCGATAGTGTAGCCAACCAGATTGCTGCCGGCGAGGTGATACAGCGTCCGGCCTCCGTCATCAAGGAGTTGGTAGAGAATGCCGTTGATGCCGGAGCTAAGACGATACACGTCTTGGTGGTCGATGCAGGACGTACCAGCATACAGGTCATTGACGACGGATGCGGTATGTCCGAGACGGATGCCCGTCTGGCTTTCGAGCGCCATGCTACTTCCAAGATCCGCAAGGCTGACGACCTTTTTGCCCTCCACACGATGGGCTTCCGTGGTGAGGCGCTGCCTTCCATTGTGGCGGTGTCGCAGGTGGAGTTGCGTACGCGTCGCGAGGCTGACGAGGTGGGTACTTGTCTGGTGCTCTCGGGCTCTAAGATTGAGAGCCAGGAGGTGTGCTCGTGTGCCGTGGGCAGCAGTTTCACGGTGAGCAACCTGTTCTTCAACGTCCCTGCCCGTCGTAAGTTCCTCAAGACCAATGCTACTGAACTGAACAATATCCTGACGGCCTTCGAGCGCATCGTGCTGGTCTATCCTGACATCAGCTTTACCCTGCATAGCAACGGTCAGGAACTGATGAACCTCCGTGCAGGCTCGCTGTTGCAGCGTATCACTGATGTCTATGGACGACGCTATGCACAAGAATTGCTGCCTGTCAGCGTCGATACGGAATTGTGTCGTGTGACGGGTTTTGTGGCCAAGCCGGAGACGGCTCGTAAGAAGGGTGCACCGGAGTGCTTCTTCGTCAATGGGCGATACATGAAACATGCCTATTTCCACAAGGCCGTCCAACAGGCTTTCGAACGCTTAATACCTGTAGGTACGCACGTACCTTATTTTATATATTTCGAAGTCAGCCCAGCCGATATAGATGTCAATATCCATCCTACCAAGACGGAAATCAAGTTCGAGAACGAACAGTCCATCTGGCAGCTGCTGATGGCTGCTGTCAGAGACGCCATCGGCCAGTTCTGTGCCATCCCGCAGTTAGACTTTGATACGGAGGGGAAACCGGAAATGCCTGTCTACAATCCACAGTCGCCACAGGCCCCGAGTGCCCCGAAGGTGCTCAGCACTCCAGGATACAATCCCTTCAATGGCACCAAGCGCAAGGCTGCATCCGGATGGGAACAATTGTATGCCGATCTGCCTACCCAGTCTGCTGCTCCTGCTCAGGAGGCACCTTCTTTCTTCGACCAGGAACCGGTGGCTGCAGGTACGGAACATCGCGACAGTATTGCTGCAGAGAAATCCCCCATACACTATCAGTACAAAGGCAGTTTCATCATGACTGCCGTTAAGTCGGGACTGATGATTATAGACCAGCATCGGGCTGATGTGCGCATCCGCTATGAACAGTATCTGGCGCAACTGCAGACGCGTGAGGCCGATACCCAACAGGTGCTTTTCCCCGAGGTCGTCCAGTTCTCGCCTGCCGAGCAGGTGGTGCTCGAGCGGGTGCTCCCGCGCTTGTCGGCCGTAGGTTTTGACTTGACGGACTTAGGGCAGGGCAGCTATGCCGTCAATGGCATTCCGGCCGGTATCGGGGGCATGAACTATGTGCAGTTGCTGCACGACATGGTGGACGAGGCTGTCCATCAGGGTGAGGTCTCAAGCGATGCCCTCGGGCAGGCCCTGGCTCTTACCATGGCGCGTCATGCGGCCATCCCACAGGGACAGGTGCTGGGCAACGACGAGATGGAGAATATTGTCAACGAGCTGTTTGCTTGCAGCAATGTCAACTATACACCTGACGGCAGGTCTATCCTGTGCATCCTGCCACAACACGAAATAGAGGATTTGTTAAAATAAGTATGTTATGAGAAAGTTATTTGTAATCATGGCCCTCGTGGGCGTCTCTATGGCTTCCATGGCTCAGGACGTCACTATTGATGACGAGATGGCAACGCCGCAATCGGACCTGCAGTCAGAGAAGCACAAGGTGATTACCAACTCATTTTGGTCTAACTGGTTTGTTCAGGCTAACGTCGTGGGAACTTCCTTCTGGGGCAGTCAGGAGAATAGTGCCGTCAAGTTCAGCAAACTCTTCAAGGGCTATCGCACCAATATGGGCTTCTCCTTGGCCTTGGGTAAGTGGTTTACGCCGGGCATCGGTCTGCGTACCAAGTTCAACGGTGTGTGGGGCCGCAGTGTCATCTCTGAGGACAAGGCGCTGAATGCCAGTCGCTACTGGACACTTCAGGAGCAGGCGCTGTTTAACTTGAGCAACATACTCGTGGGCTACAACGAACAGCGCCTGTGGAACTTCATACCCTACATCGGTGCAGGGATAGGGCGCAATATGTCGTACAACACCTATGGCATGGGACTCTCCGTGGGTTTGCTCAATACCTTCAGACTCAGTCCGAAAGTCGCCCTCAACCTCGATATCAACTATGGCGCCTACGAGCCGGGCCTGGACGGATGTGCCTTGAAAGGCCCTGACCGCCATACCTGGAAGAACAAGGACCGCATGGTCAGCGTCGAGGTGGGACTAACCTACCGTCTGGGCAAGTCGACGTGGAAACCTGCTGTGTCTCAGGACGCTCAGGACGCACTGACACAAGGCGAGCTGGATGCCCTGAACGGAATGCTGGCAGATCTGCAGGCAGAGAACGACCGTCTGAGCCAATTGCTGACCAACCAACAGCCTGCCCAGCAGCCCCGGCAAGCAGTGGACCGCCAGCTGGTGACGGCTCCCGTCTCGGTGTTCTTCAATCTGAATCAGGCTACGATAGCCTCACAGCGTGACCTGCAGAACGTGGCCGACCTCGTGGCCGTGGCCAAGGAGCACAAAGCCAAACTCGTTGTAACGGGCTATGCCGATAGTCAGACAGGCCGTGCCGAGCGTAATCATCAGCTGTCACAAGAGCGTGCCGATGCCGTAGTTGCCGAGATTCTGAAGATGGGCTTCCCCAGTGAGCAGCTGGAGGTGGTGGCTGCCGGTGGTGTTGACACCTTGTCGCCTACCGTAAACAACCGTCGCGTGACCGTCGAAATGAAGTAGGGAAGGGCTGAAAAATAGGGAAAATTCAAAGAAAAACAAAAAAAGTGGTGCAAAAGTTTGGTGGTTTCAAAAAAACTCCTTACCTTTGCAGTCGATTTGGAGAAATCGACTGCGAACATGGGCTTCGCCTCAGCATAAAAACTCGTTTTTCTGCGTTCGGCTTGCACCATTTTTGCACCGCTTTCAGAGGAAAGGGCGTTTAGCTCAGCTGGTTTAGAGCATCTGCCTTACAAGCAGAGGGTCGGCGGTTCGAATCCGTCAACGCCCACCACCAAGCGGACTGGTCAGACAAAGACCGGTCCGTTTTTTTTATTCTATCTTTCCACCAGTACATAGCCGAGAACGCAATGACAATACTGAGTGATTAACATAAAAAAACTTTGTTTTCTTTGGTGCTTTGCTCGTTTATTCGTACCTTTGCAGCGTATTTGTGAAGATATCGCGAAAAAAGATTGTATATACATTTTAAAAGTTCATTTTGAGAAAGCAATGGAATTAGACGTACTGACCGCCATCTCGCCTATTGATGGCCGTTACAGAAACAAGACAGAGCAGTTGGCAGGATACTTTTCGGAATACGCGCTGATACGCTATCGGGTGCGTGTGGAAATTGAGTATTTCATCACCCTGTGCGAACTGCCTCTACCCCAGTTAGAAGACTTCGACCATAAACACTTTGAGTCGCTGCGTGACATTTACCGCAACTTCAGTGAGACGGATGCTGCCCGGGTGAAGGAGATCGAGCAGACCACGAACCACGACGTGAAGGCCGTGGAGTACTTCATCAAGGAGCAGCTGGACCGGCTGGGCGACTTTGAGAAGTACAAGGAGTTCATCCATTTCGGCCTGACGTCGCAGGACATCAACAACACGTCGGTGCCCCTGAGCATCAAGGAGGCTCTGGAGCAGGTGTACTATCCGATGGTCGAGGAGCTGATAGAGCAGCTGAACGACTATGCCGAGCAGTGGAAGCAGGTGCCCATGCTGGCCAAGACCCACGGACAGCCAGCGTCGCCGACCCGTCTGGGCAAGGAGGTGATGGTCTATGTTTATCGCCTGGAACAGCAGTTGCAGGGCCTGAAGGACACGCCGATTACGGCTAAGTTCGGTGGCGCCACGGGCAACTACAACGCCCACCATGTGGCCTATCCGCAGTACGACTGGCGCGAGTTCGGCAGCCGTTTTGTCAGCGAGAAGCTCGGTCTGGAGCGTGAGGAGTGGACGACGCAGATTTCGAACTACGACTGGCTGGGCGCCATCTTCGACGCCATGCGCCGCATCAATACCATTATCATAGACCTGGACCGCGACTTCTGGATGT
>DEWO01000067.1 GCA_002363695.1 Prevotella sp. UBA3208 | reverse complement strand
TCGCGCTGTGGCTTCTGGGCAGGCTGATGCTCGAAGGGCAGGCTCACCGTCACACGGTCGCCCGCAGTGTGGCCTCCCGCCCCGACAACCACACCCGTCAGGCTGAAGCCGTCGGCCGTCGTCTGGAAGCATAGTTGCAGCGGTATCTTACGCTCGGCACTGGGACGCGACAGCAGACGCTCGAACTCCTGGTCGTTGTTGCGATAGAGCGCCATGCCCGGACGGAGATGGGCAGGCATCTGCTGCGGAAAGAGCCGGTTGCCCACGGCACGGTTGACACGGAAGCCCTCCAGCTGGCGCTCGTCATTGATGAAGCAGAGTCCGTCGCCATTGGCAAACGACGCCGTACCGGCCACATTGAACGAGTCGCGGCGCAGCTCCTTGACCTTGCCTACATACTCGCCCATGGCCTTGGGCGTGTCGGGCGAAAAGATGTCGGGCTGACGGCCATGCAGGAAATAGGTGGTGAAGCCGCGGTTGAAAGTCTTGTCCAACCGGGGCGTAAACGTATAGGTGACCCGACCGAGCGAAGCACGGCAATAGCGGTCAGGGTGAGCGGCAATGAACGCGTCGAGCTGCTGACTGTAGGCGGCAACGACGTTCTTGACATACGACACATCCTTCAGCCGACCCTCAATCTTGAACGAGGTGGCACCGGCCTCAATCAGTTCGCCGAGGTGAGCACGCTGGTTCAGGTCCTTCAGCGACAACAGGTAGCGCTGGTGCTCCAACTCGCGACCGTCGGCATCGAGCAGGTCGAACTTCATGCGGCAGAACTGGGCACAGGCACCACGGTTGGCCGAACGGTCAAAACAGTGCTGCGAGGCATAGCACAGGCCACTATAGCTGACACACAGGGCACCATGGACAAAAACCTCCAGAGGCATGTCGGGCACCTCGGCATGGATGTGCGCTATCTCGTCGACAGACAGTTCACGCGCCAGCACGGCACGGCGGAAACCCTGGTCGCGAAGCCACCGCACCTTGTCGGCAGTCCGGTTGTCGGTCTGCGTCGAGGCATGGAGGGCTATCGGCGGCAGGTCCATCTGCAGGATTCCCATATCCTGAACCAGTATGGCATCCACCCCGGCCTCGTAAAGTTGGTGTATCAGACGCTCGGTAGCCTGCAGCTCGTCATCATAGAGAATGGTGTTGACGGTGACGAACACCTTCACCCGAAACCGGTGGGCATACGCACAGAGCTGGCGGATGTCGTCAACGCTATTGCCCGCCGATGCACGGGCACCAAAGCGCGGCGCACCGATATAGACGGCATCAGCACCGTGGTCGACAGCAGCAAGACCGCACTCCAGATTCTTGGCGGGCGCCAGCAGTTCCAATTGCGTAAGCGGAATGGAATTTTTCAACTTTTCAATTTTTCAATTTTTCAATTTTTCAATTTTTCAATTCTTCAATTTTTCAACGTATCTGATTGATATCGTACGGTGTCTCCTGATAGACGTAATAGTTAATCCAGTTGGAGTACATCAGATTAGCATGAGCCCGCCAAGTCACCATAGGAGCATTGTCGGGGTTGTCATTCAGGAAGTAGTTGCGCGGCAAGTCCACATCGTCACGGACATCCTTGTCACGGAAATACTCGTTGGCCAGTGTGTTCGGAGCATACTCCAAATGGCCGGTGATGAAGAACTCCCTGCCCCCGCGGGCCATCACCATCGAGACGCCGCAATCGGGCGACTCTGCAATCAGCGAAAGTTCAGGAACGGCGAGGATATCCTCTCTGTGTACCTCGGTATGACGGCTGTGAGGCATCTGGAACACGTCGTCAAAGCCACGGAAGATAGGTAGCTGAGGCTGTAGCGGATGCTGAGCAAAGACGCCGAACATCTTCTTGGGCAGCGGATATTTGGGCACTCCATAATAATAGTACAGACCGGCCTGCGCCGCCCAACATATATATAAGGTACTCGTGACGTGCGTACGAGCCCAGTCGAAAATCTCAGTCATCTCCTGCCAATAGGTCACGTCCTCAAACTCCAGCGTCTCGACAGGAGCACCCGTGATAATCATGCCGTCATACTTCTCGCGCTTCATCTCCTCGAAGTCGCGGTAGAACATCATCATGTGCTCAATAGGCGTATTCTTGGGGGTATGACTCTTCAGTTTCATGAAGTTGATTTCCAACTGCAGCGGCGTATTCGACAACAGGCGGATCAGGTCTGTCTCTGTCGTAATCTTCAGCGGCATCAGGTTCAGAATCGCAATGCGCAGCGGACGAATGTCCTGCATGTGAGCACGCGAATCGTCCATCACAAATATGTTTTCCTGCTTCAGTAGTTCTATGGCAGGAAGTTTATCTGGCAATCTTAAAGGCATATTTCTACTCTACTTTAAAAACACAAACCGACACGTTATCATAGCCACCAGCTTCAATGGCTGCTTCACACATTCTGTTGGCAGAGACTCCCTGATCGGCCAAACGGGCTATGGCCTCATCGGAAATCATATCGTTCAGACCATCTGAGCACAAAATGTACTGGTCACCCGACAGGAAATCGTCTGTAAACTCAAACATATCCATATAAGAGTTCTTGCAACCACCACCGATGCAATTGGTAATGATGTTCGAATGTCTCTTCACGCTATTTTCGTTAATCAACGAATGGTCCGTAGTCAACTGCTTCAGCTCGTTGTTACGATAGCGGTACAAGCGACTGTCACCGCAATTCATCCAATAATACTTATTATTATAGAAGACCACCGCCACCAGCGTGGTACCCATCTCTGCCATTTCGGGATTCACATGTCCCTTAGAGTCAATAATATGATTGACGGACTGAAGCCACTCCTCCATCATCTCGCAAAACTCGCCCGAAGACAGATGGGCCGGTAAATCTCTCAAAAAGAAGTGGAGATTGGCCAACACATCCGAACTGGCCACCTCGCCAGCATTATGACCGCCCATGCCGTCAGCTAATGCTATGACAAAACGGTCATTGTTTTCTGTCATGAACTCAGTGCTGTACACATCGCTACGTACAAACTTGTCATAGGCAAGGATCATGTCTTCGTTGTTACTTCTTACGTTTCCCACACGGCTTGCAGCCGACAATATGATTCTACTCATCTGTATATTCTTTCCTAAATGCAATGCTAAACATACTTAATTCACTGTGACCTGCAGGTTCACATTGGCCAATGTCACAATGTCGCCACTCTTTATAGACATGGGGATATCTGGTTGTATGTCGCGCTGATTAAGTTTCGTACCATTAGACGAATGCTTGTCAATGATGCACCAACCGGAATCGGGCTTGTATATCAACTGGGCATGAACGCCGGATATATACATGTGACTCTCAAGTTGCTGGGCATAAGGTCCCTGCCGACGACCGATGATGGCTCCGTTCATACCCACCAGACGGATGTCCAGACTGGGATTATAGAGCGTCAACGTCGGAACTCCGTTCTGAGTACGAACAGGCTGGCCTGCAGGCTCTGGTTGTGACATCTGAGGATAGGACATACGGGCACTCGTACTGTTGGAAACAGACGAGTCCTTTGACTCTTGTCGCTTCTGAATCATCTCATCGGCACTAATCATCAGTCCACCACAATAGGTACAACGACGTCCCATACCGACACGTCCGCAACTGCTGCAATAGACCAATTCCTGTCCACACTGGTCACAAAAGTGTGAATCGTCTTCTATCTCTTCTTTACAACTTGGACAAACTATCATAACGTTTCTTTAATATCTTCTGGCAAAATCAATTGATAAGTCTCTGGGGTCACCTCTGACTGCGGAAGCTGACTGACACGCATGGAGAGTTGCTGGATGGTGGCATCCAACATGTTGCGCATTTCACGGGCATTGCCGAACGACTCGCTCTTGTTAATGACCTTACGACAGATAAGATCCATCAACTTGAACTCTGCCTCCGGCGACAACTTGTAGTTGTCCTTGCCTGCCATCTTCTTGTAGATAGCCAACAACTCGTCCTCATTGTAGTCGTCAATGTGCATCTTATGGGTAAATCTGCTGGCCAGTCCCGGATTGACAGCCAGAAACGTTTCCATCTCATCCTTATAGCCGGCTGCTATGACCACAAACTTGCCGCGGTCGTCCTCCATGCGTTTCATCAGCGTGTCAATGGCTTCCTTGCCATACTGGTCGTGCTCCGATGATAACGTATAGGCCTCGTCAATGAACAAGATACCGCCCATAGCCTTGTCACAGACATTATTCACAATCTTTGGCGTCTCACCCATGTACTTTCCTACCAGCGTAGCACGGCTGACTTCCAATACACGGCTTGTGGGGAGGATTTCCATCGCCTGCAACACCTCACCCATCTTACGGGCAATAGAGGTCTTACCGGTTCCGGGATTACCCGTCAGGACGAAGTTCATTGCCATCTGCTGAACCTTGCCGGCCCCTATGGCTGCACGCTGCTTCATAAACATGCTTTGTACAGCCAGACGGCGAATCATATTCTTCACGGAACGCATACCGATGAAGTCATCCAGTTCGTTGAGTACCTCATCCAGCGGACGAGCCTGTTCGCTCTGTGCCATCGGCAGGTCAGCCGTGGTGATACGATACATATCCTCCTCCTTGAAGTCTGGATTATTGATGGCTTCAACCAGACGCTGGCTTTGCTTCTCAACGGCCTGGTCGAAAATACGGCGAGCCTCACGGGCATTGCCGAAATTCTTGTCCCTGCGAAGATACAGCTGCTCGAATTGGCGGTGAATGGCACCTTTCGTTTCCTCATCAACGGTGAAGTTCTTACCCTTAGCCAGGTTGATGAAGATTTCGGTCAGTTCGTCAGGAGTGTAGTCGTCGAAATGTATGGTCTGTGTAAAGCGGCTCTTCAGACCCGGATTCGTGTCAATGAAGTCGTGCATCTGGTCAGTATAGCCAGCCACGATACAGATGAACTTTCCGCGGTCATCCTCCAATCGCTTCAACAGCGTGTCAATAGCCTCGGCACCAAAGCTGTCGCCGTCATTAGACTTCAGCGTATAGGCCTCGTCAATAAACAAGACACCACCCATTGCTGAGTCAATCAGCTGATTTGTCTTGATAGC
>DEWO01000081.1:5824-9220 GCA_002363695.1 Prevotella sp. UBA3208 | reverse complement strand
GCTGCTGACATTCCCGACGACGTCATGCAGCGCATCTATGACGAGGTGCGCACGCCGTATAAGTATGGCATGGTGGTGGCACCCGCGGACAACTACCACAAGATAGACTGTCCGACGGTATTCCGCGCAGGCGAGGAGTGGCTGATGACCTATGTGGTCTACAACGGCAAGGAGGGGCTCGACGGTCGCGGCTACGAGACGTGGCTGGCGGCGAGCGACGACCTGCTGCACTGGCAGACCCGGGGGCGCATCCTCTCGTACAAGGACAGCGGCTGGGACATGAACCAGCGGGGCGGATTCCCGGCGCTCATCGACTGGACATGGGACGGCAGCTATGAGCTGGGCCAGTATAAGGGCAGGCACTGGATGACCTACATCGGTGGTCATGGCACGGGCTATGAGGCCGTCCGCGAGCCGCTGAACATCGGACTGGCATGGACCAGTGGCGACATCACCCAGGCCCACGAGTGGCAGTCGCAGGACAGCCCCCTGCTCTCCATCGGCGACAAGGACGCCCAGTGGTGGGAGAAGCTCACACAGTATAAGAGCACCGTCTACGAGCTGAAGGATGAAAGACGGAAGACGACGGGTGGGCTGCCGGACGAGCTGCGCAAGTATCGCTTCCTGATGTTCTACAATGCCGGCGGCATCAACCCCGCCAACCAGCTCAAGGCCGAGCGCATAGGCATCGCCCTGAGCAACGACCTAAAGCGGTGGAAGCGCTACGCCGCCAACCCCGTCTACTACCACGAGGCCCCCGGCATCATCACCGGCGATGCACAGATCGTGAGGATGGATGATTTGTATGTTATGTTCTACTTCTCGGCCTATAACCCCGACCGCAAATATGCAGCCTACAATACCTTCTCCGTCTCGCGCGACCTCATACACTGGCAGGACTGGGCAGGGCCAGACCTCATCACGCCCTCGAAGCCCTACGACGAGATGTTTGCCCACAAGAGCTATGTGGTGAAGCACAACGGGGTGGTATATCACTTCTACTGTGCCGTCAACAACGACCAGCAGCGTGGCATTGCCGTTGCCACGAGTGTACCGATGGGGCGCAGCGAGGTCAGCTTTCCTGCTCCTGAGCGCAAAGGCCGCCGCACCATTACCTCGCTCAACGAGGGCTGGAGCACCCGCTGTTCAGTAGGCCGAGACACCATGGTCACCACTGTCAACATCCCCCACAACTTCGACGACTACTATGGCTATCGCCAGTTGCGTCACGGCAATCTGCACGGAAGTGCTATATATAATAAGGTGTTCACCACCGAGAAGCACGACGGACGTCGCTACTTCCTCCAGTTCGAAGGCGTCGGCACCTATGCCACCGTCACCCTGAACGGCCATCAATATCCCGAGGAACTCGTGGGGCGTACCGTCTGGACACTTGATGTCACTGACCATTTGCGCAACGGAGCCAACGAGCTGAAGGTCAGCGTAGACCATCCCGCCATGCTGACCGCCTCGCCATGGGTGTGTGGCGGCTGCTCGTCGGAGTGGGGATTCTCGGAGGGCAGCCAGCCCTTCGGCATCTTCCGGCCGGTATCACTCATTGAGACGGATGCCGTTCGCATCGAGCCTTTTGGTGTTCACATCTGGAACAATGCTGCCTGCGACTCTGTGTTCATAGAAACCGAAGTCAAGAACTATACCCGTCAGGAACAAACCGTCGAGCTGGTCAACAAGTTCACGCTGGCCTCTGGCAAGCAGGTGTTCCGGCTGGCGCAGTCCCTTACGCTGAAGGCTGGCGAGACGCGTACTGTCAGACAGGTGGAGGCGGTTGCTGACGTACACCGCTGGAGTACGGATGACCCATATCTCTACAACCTCGCCACCATGATTAAGCGCAGCGGCAAGACTACTGACGAGGTGCGCACACCGTTCGGCATTCGCTCCATCTCGTGGCCCGTACATCGCCAAAAGTCAACTCCCGACCACCGTTTCTACCTCAACGGCCAGCCTACCTTTATCAACGGAACCTGTGAATATGAACACCTGTTAGGTGGCAGCCATGCTTTTACACCCGAACAGATTCGCTCGCGCATGAAGCAGATGACCAATGCCGGCTTTAACGCCCTGCGCGAAGCACACCAGCCTCACCATCTGCTCTATCAGCAGCTGTGCGACGAACAGGGCATCCTCTTCTGGAGCCAGTTCTCGGCACATATCTGGTACGACACTCCCCGGTTCCGCGAGAATTTCAAGCGTCTGCTGGTACGTTGGATCAAGGAGCGCCGCAACTCGCCCAGCATCATCCTCTGGGGCCTGCAGAACGAGAGCGTGCTGCCTAAGAAGTTTGCCGAGGAGTATAGCGACATCATCCGTAGCCTTGATCCCACCTGTCGCGACCAGCGTGCCATCACCACCTGCAACGGCGGCGAGGGCACTGACTGGAACGTCATCCAGAACTGGAGTGGTACTTACGGTGGCTCTGCCGACAACTATGACAACGAACTGAAACAGCCGGAACAACTGCTCAATGGTGAATATGGTGCCTGGCGTACCATCGACCTGCATGGTGATGCCAAGTACAGCGAGGAGTCGTTTACCAAACTCCTGGAGACCAAAGCCCGTCTGGCAGAGAGGGCCAAAGACAGCGTCTGCGGACACTTCCAGTGGATATTCAACTCGCACGACAACCCTGGCCGCGTACAGCCCGACGGAGCTCTGCGACGTGTGGACAAGATAGGGCCCATCAACTACAAGGGACTTGTCACTGCGTGGGAGGAGCCTACTCCTGCCTACTATATGTATCGCCACCGTTATGCCACCGCGCCCGGCGCTTCTTCGTCGGGTTCCGCCGCCTCTCTCCCCACAGCTGCTGACAGGAACATCGACCTCGTGAAGGGTGCTGAGGGCTACCACTACCTCTATCGCATCAACTGTGGCGGCGATGCCTTCACGGATGAGTTTGGGCAACTGTGGCAGGCTGACGACAGCCTCATCAGCCACTCATGGGGACAGGACTTCGAGGGTATCCATGCCTTCCAGGCCAGCCAGCGACATATCACAAATAACATCCGTGGTACCAAGAGCGACGAGCTGTTCCAGTTCTTCCGCTTCGGTCGTCACCGCCTGTGGTACGACCTGCCGGTACCCGATGGTGACTATCGTGTAGAACTCTATTTCGTCGAGCCATGGCACGGCAAGGACATCTCTGAGACTGCCGACTACGAGGGTCTGCGCATCTTTGATGTTGCCATCAATGGTAAGACCGTCATCAATGACCTCGACCCCTGGGCGGAAGCTGGCTATTTAGGTTCTCTGAAGCGCGTGGTCACCGCCAAGGCCAAGGATGGCCGACTGCATATCTCCTTCCCAGAGGTGAAGGCAGGCCAGGCTGTCATCTGTGGCATCGCCATCGCCACATCAGCCATCAGCCATCAGCCA
>DEWO01000081.1:0-5760 GCA_002363695.1 Prevotella sp. UBA3208 | reverse complement strand
AGCCATCTCACCTCAGCCATCTCACTGGCACGCTCTCGACACGGACACCATAGCCCGTCTGCCCAAGGAACTGCTGCCTGCCGACACGGAAGAGCGTCCTGCAAGCGTCTATCAACCTGTGAGTACGGGAAAACGTCAGACATCAGACATCAGACATCAGACCTCCAAAGCCACAACCTTTATCATCACACCAGGACTGGGTCAGGAGTATGCCCTGCGCTTCCGCTATAAGAATACCACCGGCGAACCTGTCACCGCCCGCATGACCATCACCGACTCCAAACAGGCTGTGCTGGTAGACCGCGACGTAACGTTCCCCCCGACACCCAACAAGTTCAAGATGCTCTCTACCACCACCGGCACCCAGATCAATGCCGGCACCTATACGGTCAGAATAGCAACAAACGAAGTAGAATTTAAAGAACTCGAAATACAATGAGAAAAGTCCTTTTTGGCCTATTTGCTTTAACCATCCAGTTCTCTCAAGCTGTTGCCCAAGAACATCACGACTGGGAGGACAACCACGTACTGCAAATCAATCGCGAGCCGGCACGGGCCTACTTTATCCCCTATGGCCAACAGAAAGGCGACCGACAGCAGAGCCTAAACGGAGAGTGGCAGTTCCGCTGGACCAAGACACCCGAGGAGCGCATCAAGGACTTCTACCGAACGGACTATGACGCCAGTAGCTGGACTACATTTGCCGTACCTGCCAACTGGGAGCACACCAGCGGACGTACCTACGGCACACCTATTTATATCTCTGCCGGATATCCGTTCAAGATTGACCCGCCATACGTTACCCGGGAACCTAAAAAAGAATGGACCACCTACGTAGAACGTAACCCGACAGGACAGTATCGCAGAACGTTCAGCCTGCCCGACAGTTGGCAGGGAGGCCAGACCTTCCTGCGCTTCGAGGGGGTGATGTCGGCCTTCTATGTCTGGGTGAACGGCCATCGTGCGGGCTATAGTCAAGGCTCCATGGAACCCTCAGAGTTCAACATCACGCCTTACATCAAGAAAGGAAAAAACCAGATAGCCGTCGAGGTCTACAAGTATAGCGACGGTTCGTACTTAGAAGACCAGGACTTCTGGCGCTTTGGCGGCATCCATCGTGATGTGCTGCTCTACCACACCCCTGATGTCCGCCTGCGCGATGTTACCGTCCGCACAACTAACGATACAGGCACTTGGACACTGGCTGTCAATCCTCAGTTCTCCGTCTATCGCGGCGAAACGGCAGAGGGTTACCGTCTTGTAGCCAACCTGCTGGACGCTGGACGCCTCGTAGGCTGCGACACGATTGCAGTTGACGAAGTCCTGGACTTGCAGCATAAGGCTTCCCGCATGAACGAGTGGTACTCCCAGCGCGGCTATCGTAAGTTCAGCCGCATGGAGATGAAGGTCAGCAACCCACGCCTGTGGACGGCTGAGCATCCTAACCTCTACACCCTGAACCTGCAACTGCAACGTGCCGACGGTACCATTGTAGAACAGACTGAGCAACAAGTGGGCTTCCGTGACATTAAGATAGCCGGAGGGCAACTGCTCATTAACGGTAAGGCCATCAAGATTCGTGGCGTCAACCGCCATGAGCACGATCCTTATAGGGCTCGCGTCATGACGGAGGAATTGATGTTGCGCGACCTACAACTGATGAAGCAGGCTAACATCAATGCCGTCCGTCTGAGCCATTATCCCAACTGTCCGCGCTGGTATGAACTATGCGACTCTATTGGTATGTATGTCATGGACGAGGCGGACTGCGAGACCCACGGACTGCGAGGCACGTTGGCTTCTACCCCCGACTGGCACGATGCCTTTATGGACCGCGTGGTACGCATGGCAGAGCGCGACAAGAACCACCCCAGCATCATCTTCTGGAGTTTGGGCAACGAGAGTGGCTATGGAGCCAACCAAGCCGCTATGTCGGCCTGGCTTCATGAATTCGATCCCACACGCCCTGTACATTACGAGGGTGCCCAGGGTACTGCCTCCGTCGCATCAGACATGCAGCGCACAAAGGCTGACCCACAAACGGTAGATGTCATCTCGCGCTTCTATCCGCGTGTCATGCAGGACTACCTGAATCCGGGCATCGCTGAGGGCAGCGACAAGGAGCGTGCTGAAAATGCCCGCTGGGAGCGTCTGCTGGAGATTGCCCAGCGGGAAGGGGACCATTGTATGTGGGAAGGCTCAGACGGAGGTCCTCGCCCCATTATGACCAGCGAGTACGCCCACTGCATGGGCAACGCACTCGGCAATTTCTCGGAATACTGGGATGAAATCAACCATACGCCCCGCTTGCTGGGTGGCTTCATCTGGGACTGGGTAGACCAAGGCATCATCCGCGACGGCAAGGTACTCTATGGCGGTGACTTTGGCGACAAGCCTAACCTACATGCTTTCTGCATGAACGGTGTCATCATGAGTGACCGCACACTGACGCCCAAATACTATGAGGTGCAGAAGGTCTATGGCGATGCTGCCCGACTCGCAGGCGAGTCGTTCATCCCCGTCACTTATCCCGCACAGGCCAAGCCAGTGACGAAGCAGAAGACCCGTAAGTCTGACATCAGTCGACTTGCATTAGCCATCAAACCCCAATGCTTCCGTGCTCCCACGGACAACGACAAGAGTTTCGGCAACTGGCTGGCTAAAGACTGGAAACGCTGTGGACTGGACACGCTACGCATCCCCATGACCACCGAACAAAATGGCGACGAGTGGACCTTTACCTTCGAGATTCCTGACACCCTGCCCCCACTGCCACGTCTGGGTATCGTCATCGAGCTGCCACGTGAGTACGAACAGCTGACTTGGCAGGGGCGTGGTCCCTGGGACAACTATCCTGATCGCAAAGTTTCTTGCCCCATAGGCTGGTGGCAGTCTACCGTCAGCCAGCAGTACGTCCACTATCCGCGTCCACAAGACTCCGGCAACCACGAGGACTGCACCTATGTGGAACTGAAGACGAAGAAAGGCAAGAAGTTGCGCATTGAGGCCGTTGGCGCTGCATTTTCCTTCTCTGCCCTGCCCTACTCGGCACAGTACCTGGCTTCCAAGACCCACGACTACGAGCTCGAAGACCAAGGCCATACCTACCTCTCCATCGACTGCGCAGTCATGGGTCTCGGCAACAGCTCCTGCGGCCCCAGCGTCCTGAAGAAATATACTATCGACCCCAAGAAACAATATCGCCTTAAACTACGTATCACCGAGTAGGCCTCAGCCATACCACAAATAGCACTAATTAAACGAATTAGTGCTATTTGTGGTGCTTACGCCTTATTATAATTCGCGTAATTCGCAGTCGCAAACTCAGAGTTTAGAACTCCAGCACCAGCGTCTGGCGGGGCTTGAGGGTGAGGTTCTTGGTGAGGTCGTAGTAGCGGCCTGTGGCCACATCCTGCACGTGGCTGACATCCTGACCGTCGTCTAAAAGCTCTGCATAGCGGGCTACCTCAAGCACGGCCTCCTTGGAGGTGCCGTTGAGGATGGTCATCACGGTGTTACGGTGCCAGCGACGGGTGACGACATAGATGCCGTTGTAGGGAATGAACTGGGTCTGGTAGCCACGGACGATGGTCTCGTTGCCCTGACGCCAGTGGAGCAGACGGCTGAGCCAGTTGAACATGCCTTGCTGGGCACGGGTGCGGCCCTCGCGAGTGAAGGCATTGTGCTTGTCACCGGGGAATCCGCCGGGGAAGTCCTTGCGCACGTTGCCGTCAGTAACCTCCTTGGTACCGTTCATCAGTATCTCCGTGCCGTAGTAGATCTGCGGAATGCGGCGCACGGTGAGCAGCAGAGCGAGTGCCTGCTTGAGTGCCAGCGTGTCGTGTCCGTTGCCCAGGAAGCGGTCTGTATCATGGTTGTCGATGAACGCCATCACGTGGGTGGGGTCTTCGTACAGATAGTCATAGACAAACGAGTTATACAGGCGGTTCAGCCCCTGCCACCAGGCGTCGGTCTCTTCGTTCTTGGCCTGCGAGAGCTTGTCGAAGAAAGAGAAGTCCATGACGGTCTTCAGGTAGGAGTTATGCTCTGAGAGCCTGGAGTCTTTCTGCCAGGCAGCGGTATAGGCAGGCTCGGTGACCCACGTCTCGCCAACGGTGTTGAAGTTGGGATATTCCTCGTCGAGTTCTTTCATCCACTGTGCCATGCCCTCGGCGAAGGCATAGGGATAGGTATCCATGCGGATGCCGTCGATGCCGACGGTCTCAATCCACCAGATACTGTTCTGGATGAGGTAGCGCATGAGATGCGGATTGCGCTGGTTGAGGTCGGGCATGGTAGGTACGAACCAGCCCTCGGTGGTCTCCTTCAGGTCTACCTGCGAGGCATAGGGGTCCTTGACGGGTGTCAGCTTGTAGGAAGTCTGCAGGAAGTGGGTGCCCTGCGATTCGGACGTACCCTTAGACTCCTCCAGCCATTCCGGCAGATTGAGCCAGTCCTTGCTGGGCATATCGTGCGTCCAAGGGTGCTCGAAGCCAGAGTGATTGAAAATCATATCCATCACCACCTTGAGGCCCTTCTGGTGCGCCTCGTCGCAGAGACGGCGATAGTCGTCATTGGTGCCGAAGCGGGGGTCTACGCGATAGTAGTCGGTGGTGGCATAGCCGTGATAGGTGGAATAGCCGTTCTCTGAGTCGGGCGAGTCGTTCTCCAGTACGGGTGTCAGCCAGAGGGCTGTGACGCCCAGCTCCTTGAAGTAGTCCAGGTGTTCGCGGATGCCGTTAAGGTCGCCGCCATGACGCAGCGAGGGCTGGCTACGGTCTTCTTTATAAGGACGCATCCCTTTCACCTGCGGATTGTGCCCATGCCCCTGTGCAAAGCGGTCGGGCATAAGCATATAAAGCACGTCACTATTGTCAAAGCCCATGCGCTTGTCACCTGCCATCTCGCGCTGCTTCAGCCGGTACTGCACCTTCATCTTGTCAAACTGAAGTGTCATCGTGCCAGGCTTGGCCTGACGCAGGTTGAGATACACAAAGAGGTAGTTGGGCGAGTCAAGACGTACCACGCTGTCGACAACAACACCCGGGTAGTCGGTAGCCACACGCTGCACGGCAGCAATGTTCTTGCCATAGACCATCAGCTGCACCTGAGGATTCTTGAGTCCTACGAACCAGTCGGTGGGGTCGATACGGTCAATTACTACTTTGTTTTTGGCTGCACTCATTGTCATTACTTGTGCCACAAGGGCCATCAGGAAAAATAATCGTTTCATTGTCTCTATTTAACTATGATGTTTGTCAGAAATCGGATGACGGCATTGCGGATGCTCCATGCCTTACCAGTTATCTGTTCTGAAAGGGAACAAAGGCAGTCCGCCGGCATTGGCCAGATTGCCCAACTGCCAGTTGCGGAAACAGTAGCGGACGGCTACGGGCTGCTTGACCTCAGGACTGCTGATGACCACGCACTCGTCCCAGTAGCCACCGCCGGGCTGCCAGAAGTGGCTGGCCTTGGCAGGATGGAACACACGGTCGGCACCTGCCACCTCGAAACCCTGAATGTCCTCGAAACGGCTGATGGCGCCACACTCGTTGTCGAAGTGTACCATCACCGTGTCACCCTTCACCTGCATGTCGCGGTAGGACAGGCTCTCACAGATGACGGACTGCATACCATAGGTCTTGTTCAGTGCCAGAAATGCCAGACGCTCACCCACCTTCTGCTTCTGGGCAGGGTGAATCTGCGTACCCTCGTAGGGGAATACACAGTCGTTAGTACACACCAGTCCGCTGTTGGGAA
>DEWO01000055.1:480-2514 GCA_002363695.1 Prevotella sp. UBA3208 | reverse complement strand
GGAATTGCTCAGTATTCTTGGCAAATTCCGACAGGTTACCATCTGTGGGATCTTCTACCATGAGCATGATGTCGTTACTGGTACCATAGCCTGGAATCTGCGGCATCTCGAACGGAATCACCCGCAAGTTCTTGATGTCTTGGCAATCGAAGTAGAAACGGTACATGACGAGTGTTAGCAGATGGTTCATGCCAGGGCGCTCATCCCAATTCTTCAGACGTACCACCATCGTACCGTAGTTGGAACCGGCACCCGATATCATACCATAGCCACAGACTAAAGCGAAACTCTCCAGTTCGGGAATCTTCTTCACCTTAGCCTCTACGGCTTTCGCCATCTCACGGGTCTGCTTCAGCGTGGAGCCTTCCGGAGCTTGTATCTCAACCAAGAACACGCCCTGGTCCTCCTGAGGAACGAGACCTGAAGGCAGACTCTTCATGAAGAACACCAGCAGCACAGCGGCCAGTGCCAAGATACCCCAAGCCAGGGCGGGGCGCTTGATGAACTTCTGGACAGCCCTGCTGTATTTGTTATAGATGGCGTTATAGCTGACTTCATACGCTTTCTTGGTATAATAGGTCAGACCCTTGCCTTCCTTCTTGCCTTCCGTGACGCGCATCATGATGGCGCAGAGGGCTGGACAGAGCGTCAGGGCCGATATGCACGACAGACCTACGGACGAGGCAATAGTGATACCAAACTGCGTGAAGAACGTACCTGAGGTGCCTGGCATGAAGGTCACGGGAATGAACACCGCCATGAACACCAAGGTACACGATACAACAGCTACCGACACTTCGTTCATGGCCTGGCGAGTAGCCTCACGGGCATCGCTGATGCCGCTCTCCATCTTTGCCATGACGGCCTCTACCACCACGATAGCATCATCGACCACCGTACCGATGGCCAGCACCAGTGCGAACAGCGTCAGGATGTTGAGCGAGAAGCCGCATATTGACACGACGGCAAAGGTGCCCAGCAGCGACACGATAATAGAGATGGACGGGATGATGGTAGCCTTGAAGTTCTGCAGGAAGAAGAACACCACAAGCACCACGAGGATGATGGCGATAACCAGCGTTTCCACCACATTGTGGATAGCAGCGAAGAGGAAGTCGTCACTGGTCATCAGGGTCACGAACTCCAGTCCTGCCGGCATCGTTGCCTTCATCTCCTCAAACGTTTTGTTGATGCTGGCGTTTACTTCAGTGGCGTTGGCACCAGGAGCCGCAAACACCATGCAGAGGGCGCCCGGCTTGTCCTGAATGTTGGATGTGAAGTTGTAGCTCATGGCACCAATCTTCACCTCTGCTACATCACTCAGGTGCAGCATACCGCCGCCACTGGTACGCAGCACGATGTTGTTGAACTCCTCGATGGTCTTCAGCGTACCCTTATACTGCATAGAGTATTGGTAGGAGTTCTCCGACTGTTCGCCCAAGGAGCCCACACCAGCCACGAAGCTCTGTCCGCCAATGGCTGCGAAGATGTCGTTAGGGGTCAGTCCGTACTGGGCCATCACATCGGGCTTCAGCCAGATGCGCAGGGCGTAAGTGTTACCCAAGCTCTGCACATTACCCACACCGGTGACACGCATCAGTTTCGGCCTGATGTTGATATCAATATAGTTCGACACGAAGTCTTCGTCGTACTTGCCGTCGGCACTCCTCACGGCGAAGATGCGCAGGATGTTGTTCTGTCGTTTTTCCACCTTCACTCCGACCTTGTTCACGTCGGCAGGCAATAGGGCCTGGGCGCGCGTTACGCGGTTCTGCACATTTACCGTCGCCATGTCGGGGTCGGTACCCTGCTTGAAATAGACGTTGATTTCCACATCACCATTCGACGAGGCTTTAGAGGTTATATAGGTCATATCATTCACGCCATTGATGGCCTCCTCCAGCGGCTGGATGACCGATTTCATCACCGTGTTCTCGTCAGCACCAGTGTAGCTGGTGCTGACATTGACCGTAGGCGGTGCAATGTCGGGATATTGCTCTACTGGCAGTGTGCTCATCGAGATGTAGCCCACCA
>DEWO01000055.1:0-409 GCA_002363695.1 Prevotella sp. UBA3208 | reverse complement strand
CGAGATGGCACATGCCATCACGTACTTATTAATAAATATATTATTTTTCATAATGCGGAAGCGTATTATTCACCTTTCACTTCTTCTTCAGAAAACAGTACCTTCTGTCCCTCTGTTACATTATTGGCACCAGTAGTCACAATCTGGTCGCCCTCATTCAGACCGCTTGTCACGATAAAGTCCTTGCCGTTGCCAGTGTCTTCTGTAGTCACTTCGATTGCCGTTGCCGTGCTGTCGGCCTTAACCTTAAAGACCTGTGCCTTGTCCTGCAGACGTACCACGGCATACTGTGGAACTACGATAACCGACTTCTCTGCGAATGGCATGACGATAGTACCTTGAATACCGGAGTACAGATGGCCGTCGGGATTGGGGAAAGACACCTTGGCGGTGAGCGAACCGGTTTCAG
>DEWO01000017.1 GCA_002363695.1 Prevotella sp. UBA3208 | reverse complement strand
GTACGAAGTTGGCTGAAACCCAGCACGGACGCTTCACCAAGTCCTCCTCGGCATAGTCCTTATCCTCACCAGCGTCCTCCATGTGGTGCTTCGTCCAAAGCTGCAGAGCTTTGCTGATAGGCTCACAGGGAATCTCACCCTTGCAGCTGTCCAGCTTATAGGCCCAGTTGCGCAGTTCCTCGTCACGCTTGCGAGCTGCTTCATCGTAGGGCGACGGCTCCAGCATCTCGAAATTCGAGTCGGCATTGGGCACGATGGCAAAGCGCGACATCAGGCCGTTCACAATCGTCTTCTCCGAGATGATAGCCTTTGCAGCATCCTCCGTTCCTGTGTAAACGGCGTTAAAGTGGACAGCCGTCTCACCTATTGGTGCGTTCGATGTCTTGAGATAGGCGCCATGCTTCTCAGAGTGAAAGGATTTCAACCAATAAGTCTGCAGGGCATCCATATAGGATTTCTTCAACTGCGACAGCGTGTTTTGCAGTTCAGAGTCAAAAATGCTCACATGCAGATAGAACTCCTCGCCGTCAATCGTCTCATGAGCGTTGGCTTCTGCCTCACGCAGGGCTGCGGTAGAAGTCTCTGGCGGCAGGGCACGATAGATACCCGTCGGGCGGGGTTTCTTGCTCTTCGCGCCGCCGTTGTTCTGCTCGCGCTCAGCGTTGCTGGCGTTCAGGGCGGCTATCTGCGGCGCATCGGCCACGTGGATGGGTTCCATCATGATTTCCTCCAAATCGACAGCCACCGACTTCATGCCGCCCATACGACCAATAAGCATCACCAGCGAGTTCAGGCGGTTCTTCTTGCCGGGTTTCGGCCAGAAGTGGTACCAGCAACGAGTCATCAGCGTCATAGCAAAGGCACCACCCACAAAGAACACGGCGGGATAGTACTTCTGTTTCATGCGGAAGCACAGCAACTTCAGCAGCGGGAAGTAAGGTATCAACTTTGCAAACTCAGCCCCGATGTTCTCCAGTGTCTGCAGAATCTCCAGTTGCATGGCCGCAGCCTGACCCTGCCTCACGCCTAGTTGCTCACGCTTCAGCACCGAGTACTTGCGACCTGTCACCTGCTCAATGGCCTTGCGCATAGCTTTCGAGGGCTGCAGCGAGTTGTAGTTCTCGCTCTCGCGCTTCTGCAGCAGCTTGCGGCCACCCTCCACGATGCGGTCAATCTCGCTCATGCCGCGCTCGCTGATGAGGTCTTGCACCCACTGGAACATCAGCAGCTTGTTACGCGCCAGTTCCCAGTTGCCGTCGTACATCACGATAAGGTCGTTGAACACATCGCGGGCAGCGTCGTGGCGACAGTTGGGGCCGTTGGGATACATGGCCAGCACGAAGTCCTGAGGGTCGTAGCCGAATACCAGGTTCTTTTCCTTCTCCACGTCCTTCGGCGTCAGCTGACTGGCTATTTCCTTTGCGGCCTCGTCACTGGCTTCTGGGGTTACTGACTGTCCGCCCTCCGAGGGTGCTGCCGCATTGCTGGGCAGCTGATGGTCGGAGTTGGTGGCGGCACTGTTACCTTCACGATACGAATCGCCGTACTGACGGTCGAATTCGCTTTCAAAAATGTCTTTTTCTTCCATCTTGAAATCGTTTAAAAAGTTACACATATATTAATAATTAAAGAGTTTGTCTTCGTCAACGAATAGCAAATCTTCCTCACGGGGACAGAACGAAAACTTGTCGCAGTTCACACACGAGTTATCCGTGACGTGCTTGCCCGTGGTGCCTATGACGTTGAGCATACCGAGAGTCTTCGACTGCAGGTACTGTTGGTCAGCAATGTTGCCACCGATTTTCAGGTTCCACTCGCTGACCAGTCGCAGCCCCTCACCGCTCGATGTCAGGTGAGCCAGACGGGTCTTCCATGGATAGCCCGGACGCAGTGTTTTCTCATACAGTTCCTGAGGGTCAAAAGGCAGGTGGTCGTAATCGCTCATAAAGAGTCCTGAGAGATGCACCACGTTCTCCTGCTTGCGACGGCGATACATGATGGGCTGGCCATGGGCGTCCAGCTTTTGATTGCCATCCTTGTCCAGTCGTGGCACCAGTGCAAACTCCTTCACGCCATATACAAATCCCGGTAGCGACGTCTTCAATTCCTCGCCCCACTGCAGCAGTCGCAGCGGCTCTGGCTTCATGGCAAATTTCTCACCGGCTCGTGGCTTTGCCAACTGCTCCATGCACCACTGCTGGTAGTCCGAGCGTCGCGTCCATTTGTCGAGAGGGAGGCCTTCGCGCACCGCTTTGATGATAGCCCTGCGCGTACCTATTTTCCAATTCACCTGTGCATTGCGCACCTGTGTCCAAAATACCGAGGCCGTGCAAGGTTCGCACGACGCCCAGTAAATGTTCTGTTGCCAAACAAAACGCCAATTCTTTTCCATACCTTATTTATTATTAAAGTTGATGATTTTCTGTCGGTTGCGGGCTATGCATACGTTCATCTGGCTCTGCGCTTGCAACAGCTGTCGCTCGATGTCAGCCGTACATTCCAACTGTGCCATAATGGTCAGCTTGTTACGCTCACGGTCATGCCAAATCTGGAGCCCCATGCCGTTGTCAAGCAACATACGTCCCTGCGAGCCCTCTGGTAATTCGGGTTTATGCTTTGCCTGCTCAGCAGTCAGCACATTGAATATCTCACGAGCCTCGTTCACAGGGTCAGCCGACGAGCCGTCCACATTGATATGGATACTATAGCTCGACTCTTTCTGGCCTTCGCTCTTGTAAAAAGAACTGGGGCCAACAGACTTGAACATAGTGCGATTACTGGGCTTTGAGCCAGCAGGCACAAATTCAAGATAGTCCGAACCTTCCCAACGGTTCAACTTGCCTTTCGTCGAAGAATCTGGCTTACGACGAGGTCTTGACTGATAGGAAGCCGAGTCCCCGCTTGGCAGGGACTGGGCTGTTGCTGTGGTTGATTTTTTCGTGCTCATACTTTATACTTTATTATTGTAGATTTTGCTCAACATTTCCCTGACAAGACGGTCAACATGCGCTATACCCGTAGTAATCAAGTCACCATAGCAGATGTAATCATGGATAGTATCAAACATGGAAATCTGCATCTTCGGGCTATAGCCACGGAAGCAGTCCTCAAGGTATGCAACAACCTGAGACTTCAGTTGGAATTCTTTCTCCAATAACTTGATGAAACTGCGAACATGTCTCTTGATAGGGTAACGACGCCAGACCCATTCTTGGTACTTGTGCCATTCCTCTTCAGGATTATCAGAACTACAATAGAAGCGAGTCTTGAAGTTCTGGGGGATCTCACTGTAGATTTTAACTACCTTTTTCTTGTTGCCGCTATTAACGGACTTTCT
>DEWO01000133.1 GCA_002363695.1 Prevotella sp. UBA3208 | reverse complement strand
ATCATCTTCCAGATGGAGCGCGAACCGGGCAACCAGATACTGGAGGTGGAGGGGCTGAAGGCAGTTGCCGAGGACGGCACCCTGCTCTTCGACAACGTGTCGTTCAACATCGAGAAGGGCCAGAAGGTGGTCTTCCTCAGTCACGACCCACGTGCCATGACTGCCCTGTTCGAAATCATCATGGGCAACCGCGAGGCACAGGCCGGCACCTTCTCATGGGGCATCACCATCACCCAGGCCTACCTGCCTCTGGACAACACCGAATACTTCCAGTCCGACAAGAACCTGGTCGACTGGCTCATGCAGTACGGCGAGGGCAATGAGGTCTTCATGAAGGGTTACCTGGGCCGCATGCTTTTCTCCGGTGAGGAGGTGCTGAAGAAGGTCAACGTGCTCTCGGGTGGCGAGAAGATGCGTTGCATGATAGCCCGCATGCAGCTGCGCAATGCCAACTGCCTCGTCCTGGACACACCCACCAACCACCTCGACCTGGAAAGCATCCAGGCCTTCAACAACAACCTCATCTCGTTCAAGGGCAACATCCTGTTTGCCTCGCACGACCATGAGTTCATCAATACCGTGGCCGACCGCATCATCGAGCTGACACCCAAGGGCACTATCGACAAGCTGACCACCTATGATGAATATATCTATGATGAAGCCATCAAGGAGAAGAAAGCCGAAATGTACGCCTAAAGTTGGCACACTATTTGCTGTATAACCCCAAAAATCAATTAAGCTATGAAAGAAGAAGAGAAAATAAACGTGGAAGAGGGCGAAAACCTCGAGAACAGTGAGCACACAGAGAGTGCTGAGCGTGCAGAAAGTGACGAAAGCACTGAGAACGCTGAAAATTCAGATCAGTCAGAAACCTCTGAAGAGAAAGACCCGCTGGAGGCCGCTCAGGCTGAGATTGAAGAACTGAAGACTCAGATACTCTACAAGACTGCCGAGTTTGACAACTATCGCAAGCGTACGCTGAAGGAGAAGGCCGAGCTGATACTGAACGGTGGCGAGAAGGCTGTAAGCGCTATCCTACCCGTCATTGACGATATGGAACGCGCCATTGACAACGGCGAGAAGACTGACGACCCAGCCGTGCTTCGCGAAGGCATGGAGCTGATATACCAGAAGTTCATGAAGGCCCTGGAGAGCCTGGGTGTGAAGAAGATTGACACCGAGAATGCCGACTTCGACACCGACCTGCACGAGGCTGTGGCTATGGTTCCGGGCATGGGCGACGACAAAAAAGGCAAGGTCATCGACTGTCTGCAAACGGGCTATCAGCTGAACGACAAAGTCATTAGACATGCCAAAGTGGCAGTAGGACAATGATAAAGGTAAAAAGGTAAAAAAGTAATAAATAAATTAAGGTAAAAAGTCAATGGCACAAAAACGTGACTACTATGAGGTGCTTGGTGTAGACAAGAACGCTACCGAAGACCAAATCAAAAAGGCGTATCGCACTATTGCCATCAAATATCACCCCGACAGAAACCCCGGGAACAAAGAAGCTGAGGAGAAATTCAAGGAGGCCGCAGAAGCCTACGACGTGCTGCACGACCCAGAGAAGCGCCAGCAGTATGACACCTTCGGATTCAATGGTCCTGGCGGCGGTAGTGGATTCGGAGGATTTGGTACTTCCATGAATATGGACGACATCTTCTCTATGTTTGGCGACATCTTTGGCGGCCATGCAGGCTTTGGGGGATTTGGCGGCGGCAAGCGTGGTCCTCAGGTACACCGCGGCAGTGATCTGCGACTGAAGGTAAGACTCTCGCTGGACGAGATTGCACATGGGGTCACCAAAAAGTTCAAGGTGCGCAAAGACATCACCTGCTCACACTGTCAAGGCAGCGGTGCAGCACCAGGCAGCACCAGCGAACAGTGTCCTACCTGTCACGGAAGCGGTGTCATCACACATACCACCCAGAGCATCTTCGGCATGATGCAGACCCAGGGCGTATGTCCTACCTGCGACGGCGAAGGTACCGTTATTAAGAACAAGTGTCCCCACTGTCACGGCACCGGAATAGAGAAAGGTGAGGAAGTGGTGGAAATCAAGATACCTGCCGGAGTGGCCGAAGGCATGATAGTCAATGTTCCCGGAAAAGGAAATGCCGGCCCTCACAAAGGCGTCAATGGCGATATTCAGGTGTTCATAGAAGAGGAAGAAAACGACACTTTTGTCCGTGATGACAACAACCTCATCTACAACCTCCTGTTAGACTTCCCGACAGCAGCCCTGGGCGGTGATGTCGAAATTCCCACCATTGAAGGCACCAAACTGAAGGTCAAGATGGAGCCCGGCACTCAGCCGGGTAAAACCCTAAGACTGAGAGGTAAGGGACTTCCCGCTGTGCAAGGCTACGGAAGAGGCAATGGTGACTTGGTAGTCAATGTCAGTGTCTACATACCCAAAGAGTTGTCACGAGAAGAGAAGGCTGCCATTGAGCAGTTCCGTCAGAGCGACAACTTCAAAGGCGACGCTGCTACGAAGAAGAGTATCTTCCAGAAGTTCAAGAACTATTTTAGCTAATGAACTATCTCGAGACCTGCGAATATCTTTATAATCAGATACCCATGTTCGAAAAGCAGGGAGCGTCTGGTTATAAAGAAGGACTGGCAAACACACTGGCCCTGGACGAGCATTTCGGACATCCACATCAGGCATATGCTACTGTTCACGTGGCTGGCACCAACGGCAAAGGCAGCGTGTCGCACACGATTGCCTCCATCCTACAGGAGTGTGGCTATCGCATCGGCCTCTATACCTCGCCACACCTGGTGGATTTCCGGGAACGCATCCGCGTCAACGGAACACCTGTCAGCGAAGACTATGTGGTAGACTTTGTTGATAAGGAACGGGCATTCTTTGAACCCCTGCATCCTTCGTTCTTCGAAGTCACCACAGCCTTGGCCTTTAAGTACTTCCGAGACATGGAGGTAGATATTGCCGTCGTAGAAGTAGGCTTGGGCGGACGTCTGGATTGCACCAACATCATCACCCCACTCGTCTCTGTCATCACCAACATCAGTTTCGACCATACCCAGTTTTTGGGTGACACGCTGGCCAAGATCGCTGCCGAAAAGGCTGGTATTATAAAGAAAGGAGTCCCTGTGGTCATCGGAGAGACTCATGACGAGACACGCCCTGTGTTCGAAGCAAAAGCCCGTGAGATGAATGCCCCCATCGTTTTTGCCGAAGATCAGCCTGAGGTCATCAAAGCCCTGCCAATGGCAGACGGAGGTATGCACTATACCACAGTGCACCTGGGCGAGCTGGATGGCGACTTAGGCGGCATCTATCAGCAGAAGAACTTCAATACGGTTCTATTTGCCCTCAAACAACTAACCCTCCAAGGATATCTGTACCGTGGCCAGAAAGACTACTTCGAACTGAGAAACGGACTTAGGAATGTCTCTAACAACACTGGACTCATGGGACGCTGGCAGGTAATACAAAACGCACCCAAAGTGGTTTGCGACACAGGACACAATGTAGGTGGATGGCAGTATATCAGCCAGCAACTCAGCACGGTGAATTGCCATCAGATGCATATAGTCTTCGGTATGGTCAGCGACAAGGACGTTAAAACGGTGTTCAATATGCTTCCCAAGCACGCTGTCTACTATTTTACACAGGTCAACAACAAACGGGCCATCAATTACAAGACACTTGAGCAATTAGCCATCCAACACGGACTGTCCGGGAATAGTTATCCCTCTGTGCGTGAGGCGTATAACACAGCAATCAATGCAGCTGGAGAGGACGATTTTATATTTGTCGGAGGGTCGTCATACGTGGTGGGGGATTTCCTAAAAACCTGCATTTAGGTGTTTTTAACACTTCCGTAAACGTTTTTTTAAGCGTTTCTTTCGTCATTCTCGTTTTTTTTCGGTTACTTTGCAAATTAGAATTTTATAACTAAAAATATAACGAATTATGGCTAACACATCGGAAAACGCGAATCTGTGTGGTCTGAATCGCAAGGATTTCCAGACCACTATCAATGGTAAGAAGACGGATCTTTACATTTTGAAGAACCGCAAAGGCTATGAAGTAGCAATTTCAAACTATGGAGGCGCTATCGTTTCCATTATGGTTCCAGACAAAGATGGCAAAGTGGCTAACGTCATTCAGGGCCATGCAAACATCCAGCAGCTCATGAGCGGCGAGGAGCCCTATCTGTCAACACTGATTGGACGCTGGGGCAACCGCATTTGCAAAGGTCAGTTTACGCTGAACGGCAAGGAATACCAGTTGGCACTGAACGATGGTCCCAACCATTTGCATGGTGGTGCTAAAGGGTTCAACTGCAAAGTATGGGATGCCCGTCAGATGGGTCCCCGCTCGCTGGCGCTTCATCGCGTATCTTCCTATGGCGAAGAGGGCTATACCGGCGAACTGGACGTCACAGTAGAATTTACCTTCACTGACCAGAATGAGTTGGTGATGGAATATCTGGCAACCACCAACAAGAAGACTATTGTCAACCTGACACACCACGCATTCTTCTGTCTTGCAGGTGCAGCTGATCCCACTCCCACCATCGAAGACCAGATTTGCGAAATCAACGCAGACTTCTATCTGCCGACTGATGAGACTGCCATTCCTACAGGTGAGATTCTGAAGGTGGAGGGCACTCCCTTTGACTTCCGCACTCCCAAGGCTCTGGGCAAGGACATTGATGCCGACCACGAGCAGATTAAGTTTGGTAAGGGCTTTGACCACAACTATGTGCTGAACAAGAAAGAAGAGGGTGAGCTGAGCTTTGCTGCCCGTATCACTGAACCCAAGAGCGGTCGTACGCTGGAGTGCTACACCACAGAGCCTGGTATGCAGCTCTATACGGCTAACTATGCTTGTGGCTACAAAGGTGTTGGCGGTGCCACATTCCCACGCCGCAGCGCAGTCTGCCTGGAGGCCCAGCACTTCCCCGACACGCCTAACCGTCCCTACTTCCCATCAGTGGTGCTGAATCCCGGTGAGCAGTACAAGCAGAAGACTATCTATAAATTTGGTGTAGAACAGTAGACTCGGCGATTGGCATTATGGTGGAAATTGAATTTGTAAGAAGCCGCTTCATCAAACACTTTGATGGTAAGACTGGTAATGTATATGCCTCTCCGGGCCGTATTAACCTGATTGGTGAGCACACTGACTATAATGGTGGCTTCGTATTTCCCGGAGCTGTTGACAAAGGTGTGGTGGCTGAGATGCGTGCCAATGGTACCGAGGATACCGTGATGGCTTATGCCATTGACCTCAAGGATCGCGTAGACTTCAAGCTTTCCGACCCTAATGGTCCTAAAGCATCCTGGGCTCGCTATATCTATGGTATAGCCTTGGAAATGAGAAAGTTGAACGTTCCTGTTAAAGGTTTCAACATTGCCTTTGCTGGTGATGTTCCCTTAGGAGCCGGTATGTCTTCCAGCGCAGCTATGGAAAGTTGCTTCGCCTGCGGACTAAACGACATCTTCGGTGACAACAAGGTTTCTCAGTGGGATATGGTATTGGCTGGGCAAGCTACCGAGCACAACTACTGTGGTGTCAACTGTGGCATTATGGACCAGTTTGCTTCTGTCTTCGGAAAGGCTGGCTGTCTGATGCGTTTGGATTGCCGTTCGCGTGAGTTTGAGTACTTTCC
>DEWO01000141.1 GCA_002363695.1 Prevotella sp. UBA3208 | reverse complement strand
AGTACGCTCATGAACCAGTTGGTTGGTGAGCGTATTTCGATTGCGACTTTCAAGGCGCAGACTACGCGCCATCGTATCATGGGTATCGTCAATACCGACGACATGCAGATTGTGTTCTCAGACACCCCAGGCGTGTTGAAGCCCAACTACAAGCTGCAAGAGTCTATGCTGGCCTTCTCGGAGTCGGCTTTGCAGGATGCCGACGTCTTGCTCTATGTCACTGATGTCGTGGAGAACCCGGAGAAGAACATGGACTTCCTGGAGAAGGTGCAGCGCATGACCATTCCCGTCATCCTGCTCATCAATAAGATTGACGAGCTAGGGAGGGATAGTGGGACTAGTAAGGTTAGGGGAAATAGTGAGACCAGTCAAAGTCAGGCCCGGCTGGGCGACATCGTTGAAAAGTGGCACACGCTGCTGCCCAATGCCGAGATATTGCCCATCTCTGCCAAAAACAAGTTTGGCGTGGATATGTTGCTCAAGCGCATTCAGGAGTTGCTGCCCGAGAGCCCTGCGTACTTTGACAAGGACCAGCTGACCGACAAGCCGGCACGTTTCTTTGTCTCAGAAATCATCCGCGAGAAGATTCTTCTCTACTATGACAAGGAGATACCCTACTCGGTAGAGGTGCGTGTAGAGCGTTTTAAGGAGACAGAAAAGAACATCCATATCAATGCCATCATCTATGTGGAGCGTGATTCCCAAAAGGGTATCATCATCGGCCATCAAGGTGTGGCTCTCAAGAAGGTGTCTACCGAGGCCCGTAAGGCGCTGGAGAAGTTCTTTGACAAGCCCGTCTATCTGGAGACTTTCGTCAAGGTCGACAAGGACTGGCGCAGCAATCAGCACGAATTGGATACTTTTGGATATAACCCCGAATAAATATATGGGAAACTTAGTAGCGATTGTAGGACGCCCGAATGTAGGCAAGTCCACTTTATTTAACAGACTGACAAACAGCCGCCGCGCCATTGTGAGCGACGAGGCTGGTACTACCCGCGACCGCCAGTACGGTAAGTGCGAATGGAACGGCCGCGAATTCTCCGTTGTCGACACGGGCGGCTGGGTGGTAAACTCGGACGATGTGTTCGAAGAGGAAATCCGCAAGCAGGTCGTTGTTGCCACAGAGGAGGCCGATTTGGTCTTGTTCCTGGTTGACATCAAGAACGGACTTACCGACCTCGATCAGGACGTAGCACTCATCCTGCGTCGTTCCAAGCTTCCTGTAGTCTTGGTGGCTAATAAGGCCGACGACGGCAAGGACCTCTACGGACAGTACGAGTTCTATAAGCTCGGTCTGGGCGATCCCTATTGTGTCAGTGCAGCAACAGGTTCCGGTACGGGTGACCTGCTGGACCATGTGCTGTCGAAACTCAAGACGGACGAGGTGGACGACGTAGAGGATGGCACGCCGCGTTTTGCCGTTGTGGGACGCCCCAATGCCGGCAAGTCGAGCATTATCAATGCCTTTATCGGTGAAGACCGCAATATCGTGACGGACATTGCCGGGACAACGCGCGACAGCATCTATACCAAGTATGACAAGTTCGGTTTCGACTTCTACTTGGTAGATACGGCAGGCATCCGTCGCAAGAACAAGGTAACGGAGGACTTGGAGTTCTATTCCGTCATGCGTTCCATCCGTGCTATCGAGAATTCCGATGTCTGCATCCTGATGATTGACGCCACCCGCGGTATCGAGGCCCAGGACATGAATATCTTCCAGCTCATTCAGAAGAATAATAAGTCACTGGTGGTTGTGGTCAATAAGTGGGACCTTGTGGAGGATAAGTCGCAGGTGGCTATCAAAACCTTTGAGACTGCCATTCGTCAGCGTATGGCTCCGTTTGTAGACTTCCCCATCATCTTTGCCTCGGCCGTCACCAAGCAGCGCATCTTCAAGGTGCTGGAGACGGCCAAGCAGGTTTACCTGAACCGTACCATCAAGATAGGCACCAGCAAGCTCAACGAGGTCATGCTACCCATCATTGAGCAGACACCGCCACCCAGCATCAAGGGCAAGTATATCAAGATTAAGTATGTCTCGCAGGTGCCCAACACACAGATACCCACCTTTGTGTTCTATGCCAATCTGCCGCAATACGTCAAGGAAGCCTACCGTCGCTTCCTGGAGAACAAACTGCGTGAGAACTGGACGCTCACCGGTACACCCATTAACGTGTTTGTCCGCCAGAAATGAAGCACTTGCTCTACATCTTGTCTGCTGTCGCCGTCTTGTGTGCCTGCTCCGGCGTCACGCCAGAGTGGCAGGCTGCCACAGAGGCTCAGAAATACTACGAGTATCTGGCTGCAGGCGATGCTGTACGCTTTTTAGAAGGAAAGGCTGGTAGTAGTGAGCTGCCAGCAGCCTACGGCAATCAATTGTTGAAGGCTGTTGAGCAATATCAGGAGGATATCAAGGAGAAACATGGCGGGATACTTTCTGTACGCATTTCCGAAAATTCAGGAACTCCTGCTGATACGGTCCATGCAGCGTCTGTAGTCAAGGCTTTCCTTATCCTCTGCTATGCCGACTCTACGCAAGAGGAAATCGTGGTGCCGATGGTTCAGGTCGAGGAAGGTGAGTGGCGAATGAAATAGTAGTAAAATATAAAAAACGGATTGAATGCCTGTAGCGTTCAATCCGTTTCTTAGTTTGCGGGGCGGAAGTTATACATTCTTGCCATATTGATGCAATACTCTGCGTATGCCTCGCTCTTCAACCAGCGGTTAATTAATTTTTTCATCTTTTTACCCTTTCTTTTAATTACTCGGAGTGGATGTTTTCCTCTCCTACTTCATGTTATCCTTTGTTGGGCCTTCTCTCGGACCCTTTTGTCTTTTGACGATGCAAAGGTACGGAGTTTTTGGGATGTTGGCAACAAAAAAGGCAGATTGTTCGCGCAAACAGTCCTTTTGTTGACTTGGGTCAATATTACTTCTGATGCTGGTGGGTAACCGCTTCGCGCATCTCTTTCAGCAGGTCTGAAGCGAAGATAAAGTCTGTCAGGCGTTTATTGGTGGAGCCCATGATGTCGGCGCTGACACCCTGCCACTCTTTATGGCCTTGGTAGATGAAAATGATGTTCTCGCCAATGCCCATCACAGAATTCATGTCGTGGGTGTTGATAATCGTCGTCATCTGAAACTCCTGGGTGATGCTGTGAAGCAACTCGTCAATGACCAGACTTGTCTTGGGGTCCAGTCCGCTGTTGGGCTCGTCGCAGAACAAGTATTTGGGATTCAGACTGATGGCCCGTGCAATGGCTACGCGTTTCTGCATACCACCACTGATTTCGCCAGGATACTTGCTCTCGGCACCAACCAGATTGACGCGGTCCAGACAGTCCATAGCACGTTGCTGGCGTTCGCGAAGAGTCATGCTGGAGAACATATCCAATGGGAACATGACATTCTCCAGTACGGTGAGAGAGTCGAAGAGTGCAGCCGACTGGAATATCATACCCATTTCGCGGCGCATGTGTACCTTCTCGTCCTTTGACATCTGGACAAAGTCGCGGCCGTCGTATAGTATCTGGCCGCTGGTGGGTTCGAAGAGTCCCACGAGGTTCTTCATGAGTACGGTTTTACCAGAGCCGCTCTGACCTATGATGAGATTGGTTTTGCCATCCTCAAAGACGGTCGAGATGTCTTTCAGCACCTCTATCTCGTCAAAGCTCTTGTATAGGTTCTTGACTTCTATCATGACAATAGTTGTGTTAAAAAGACGTCACTACATAGAATCAAGACACTGGACATCACCACAGCGTCAGTTGATGCCTTGCCGACATTGACGGAGCCCCCTTCGACGGTATAACCGTAGTAGGAGGGTACGGCCGAGATGATGAAGGCAAAGAAGAGGCTCTTGATGATGCTCATCCATACGAACCAGGAATTAAAAGAGTGTTGCAAGCCCAGCGTCAGGTCGTCAGGGACGATGATGTGGGCTATGTAGGCAGTTCCGTAGGCACCCATAATGCCCATGGCACTGGAGAATATCACCAACAATGGCATGATGGTAATCATTCCCAGGATTTTTGGCAGTATCAGATAACATGCGGAGTTGACTCCCATAATGTCCAGGGCGTCAATCTGTTGTGTTACGCGCATGGTACCAATCTCAGAAGCAATGTTGGAGCCCACCTTTCCGGCCAGAATCAGACACATGATGGAACTGGAGAACTCCAGCAGCATGATTTCGCGAGTGGTGTAGCCGCTGACCCAGCGGGGCATCCAGGGCGACTGGATGTTAAGCTTCATCTGGATGCAGATGACGGCACCGATGAAGAACGAGATGAGCAGTACGATGCCAATGGAGTTGATGCCCAGCTGTGCCATTTCCTTCACGTACTGTTTCCAGAACATACGGAAACGCTCGGGTATCGAGAACGTACGCCCCATAAGTATAACGAACTTACCGAGCGTAGTGAGCCATTTATGCAGTAATTTTATCATTTCGCCTGCGAAGGTACGAAGAAAAAACGAGTTGACCAAATAGTCAGCTCGTTTTTTATTAGCTCGTTATTTGTTTCGCCTTAGAATTTGTAGTCAATACCGACGCCGATTACATTGTTGGTGCGCGAGAATGTCTCGGAACCATAAGCAGTGGGCTTGGTGTAGTCGCTGTAGAGGCTGATGAAGTAGCCAGCATTGAGACGAACCTTCTCGTTGATGTTCCAGGCACCGCCCATGCCAATGCTCCAGCTGTCGCAGGCAAACGATGTGTCCTGCTGGTAGCCGTCGCTCAGACCGTAGTCGGTACGCTGGGCACCGCAACTGACGGTGAATTTGTCGTTGATGTCATATTCCACACCTGCCAGAAATTCGTTCGTGCCGTGTTTGAGTTCTTCCTGCCGGTTGTTGGCCATCTTGGCATGTCTGTCGTCGAAGAAATGGTATTCGAGTGTAGCACGCAGTTTGGGCGTGAACTCATAGCCCGCAGCTATGGAGAGTAGGGCAGGCATATCGTAACGGGTATGGGCTCCGTCCTGATAGGGGGCGGTATAAGCCCCGAGCTGTTGTTGAAGTGCTGCAAGCTTGGCGGGTGTGCCTTCCGGATCGGCCTTGGTCATATACTCCACCACCGTGGCTCCCAGTCCGGCATCCAATATGTTCGTTTCGTTCTTGGGATTGAGCTTGGTGCGGAACTCATAGCGGGCAGTGAGCGTCAGCGGACCTTGGTGGTAGGCCAGGCTGATGAGTGGGGTGATGCCCCATCCTTTCTGGTCAACGTCGAGCAGCAGTTTGGCAACATCCCCAAACATCGGATGCTCGATGGCCTTGACGTGTCCCCGGTAGTAGCCGTCATAGTAGTTGGCTCGGAGACCGACTGCAGCAGACAGGCAGTCAAGAATCTTGTAGGTAAAGTTGACTTGTCCGCCATAGATGTATTGCTTACCCTTCATCTCGGAATCCAGCCTGTATTGGTCGGGTGTCAGTCCGTTGGCCGTGAGCATACTCTGCAGGAGCACGTTGAACATGGGTACACCTTCTTTGTACTCAACGAAACCGCCGCTGCCGACAATGCCAATCATGGCGGAGACAGCCCAGCGGTCATGCTTGTAGGATGCAAAAAGGGCTGGTACAATGGGGGCCGAGGCCTTGCCTTCGTACTTATGTTCGCCAACGCCTGTGATATTGGCATTGATATCGCGGAACTGCCAAGGTTTCTGGAAGTTTAGCGACAGTTGCCAGCCTTCGTGTCCCCAAGCCAATCCGGCTGGGTTGGAGTAGGCGGCATCGATTTCGAAAGAAGCACCTCGGGCCATCATGCGGTCGAAGGCGATGTGATAGTTGGTGTTGGTCATCAGTCCGCCTGCCTGGGCGGCAATGGCACTCCCGGCGAGTGCCATCAACAGCAATGTTTTCTTCATATTATATCATAATGGTTGATGAATGATGGCGCAAAGGTACGACATTTAATCGAGAAAGACGAATAATTGGAGAGTATTTTTCTGAAAACGAACAAAACGATGCTCGTCTCTCCGTCCTTTCATGCACCCGATAAGGCTTGATATACATTATTATTTTATAGAAAAGATATTTTTTTGCGAGAAACGTGTGGCGGTATGGAGTCTTTTTTGTAACTTTGCAGTCCAAATCCAAAGAATAAATATAACGTTATATCAGAAAATGGCAGACAAGAAAACTATCAAGACAGCACTCATCTCCGTGTTCCATAAGGACGGACTGGAGGATTTGCTCAAGAAACTGAACGACGAGGGCGTAAAGTTCCTGTCGACGGGTGGGACACAAACCTTTATCGAGTCGTTAGGCTATCCGTGTGAGAAGGTAGAGAATGTGACGACCTATCCCTCTATTCTGGGTGGTCGTGTGAAGACACTGCATCCCAAAGTGTTTGGAGGCATTCTGGGCCGTCGTGAGTTAGAAGGCGACCGTGAGCAGATGGCCAAGTACGAAATTCCGGAAATCGACTTGGTTATCGTCGACTTGTATCCCTTCGAACAGACTGTTGCCAGTGGTGCCTCTGAGGAGGATATCATTGAGAAGATTGACATTGGCGGCATATCCCTGATTCGTGCTGGAGCCAAGAACTTCAACGATGTGGTAATCGTTCCCTCGAAAGCAGAATACGGCCTGTTGCTGGATATCCTGAATAAGCAGGGTGCCGAGACCACGAAAGCCCAGCGCCGCGAGTTTGCAACCCGTGCCTTTGGTGTAAGCTCACACTATGATACCGCCATTCATGCTTGGTTTGAGAAGAAGTAAACAGTAAAAAGGAAAGAATAATGGGATTTTTTAGTTTTGTCCAAGAGATTGCTATGGACTTGGGTACGGCCAACACCATCATTATCAGTGATGACAAGATTGTTGTTGACGAACCCTCAGTAGTTGCGCTGGACCGCCATACAGACAAGATGATTGCTGTGGGCGAGAAGGCCAAGATGATGTATGAGAAGACGCACGACAATATCCGCACAGTGCGCCCTTTGAGAGACGGTGTGATAGCCGACTTCTCAGCTTGTGAGCAGATGATGCGCGGACTGATCCGTATGGTAAATACAGGCCACCGCCTGTTCTCACCCTCACTGCGTATGGTGATTGGTGTGCCTTCAGGCTCTACCGAAGTAGAGCTGCGCGCAGTGCGTGACTCTGCTGAGCACGCTGACGGACGTGATGTCTATTTGATATTCGAGCCTATGGCAGCCGCCATAGGTATTGGCATTGATGTTGAGGCTCCAGAGGGCAACATGATTGTAGACATCGGTGGCGGTTCAACCGAGATTGCCGTCATTTCGCTGGGTGGTATTGTTAGCAACAACAGTATTCGTACAGCCGGCGACGATTTGACTTTCGATATTCAGGAGTATATGTCGCGTCAGCACAATGTCAAAGTTTCAGAGCGTATGGCCGAGCGCATTAAGATTGCCGTAGGTTCTGCACTGACAGACCTGGGTGATGAAGCTCCCGAGGACTATGTGGTACATGGCCCGAACCGCATCACAGCACTGCCTATGGAGGTGCCTGTATGCTATCAGGAGGTGGCTCATTGTCTGGATAAGACAGTGGCAAAGATTGAAAATGCCGTTCTCTCCGCTCTGGAGAATACTCCCCCCGAGTTGTATGCTGATATCGTGAAGAACGGTATTTGGCTGACTGGTGGTGGTGCCTTGCTGCGTGGTCTTGACAGCCGTTTGGAGTCGAAAATCAATATCCCCTTCCATATTGCTGAGGATCCGTTGCACTCTGTGGCTAAGGGCGCAGGCATTGCATTGAAGAACGTAGACCGTTTCTCGTTCCTGATGCGATAATACGCGATGGAGAACCTGCTGGCATTCCTCAGTAAACATTTCCATTGGGTTCTGTTCGTAGTGCTTGAGGTGTTGAGCATCATACTCCTGTTCCAGTTTAACAACTATCAGAATAGCGTATGGTTTTCATCGGCCAGTATGATGGCCGGCAAAGTCTACGAATGGAACTCCGCAGTGGAAACATTCTTCTCATTGACGAAAGTGAATGAGGACTTGACTCGTCGTAACTTCTATCTGGAGCGACAAGTCAGCCAGTTGCGCCGTCTGTATAACGAAGCGAACGAACAGCAGAGCGCTGAGGAACGTCAGGAGTTGGAGAAGTTGTCTCAGTATCAGCTGATAGAAGCTAAGGTCGTCACCAATGAAGTACATCGTGCCAACAACCTGTTGACCATAGACAAGGGCTCCAAGGATAGCGTTGAGGTTGGTATGGGAGTTGCCTGCGGCCAGGGCGTCGTAGGAGTGGTCTATCTGACCTCCGACCACTATAGCGTGGTGATTCCCGTACTGAACGTCAAGGCTTCGCGCATAAGCTGTGCTATCCGCAATCGCGGCTATTTCGGCGTCTTGTGCTGGGACGGTAAGGATGCCGGCTATGCCTATGTGGACAGAATACCCCGTCATGCTCGCTTTAAGCGCGGTGAGTGGGTTGAGACCAATGGCTATAGCAGCATCTTCCCTGCCGGTGTCCTGGTGGGACAAATCAAGGAAGTCTATAATTCCCGTGACGGATTGTTCTATCGTCTGAAGGTGCGCTTGTCTACCGATTTCGGGCATCTGCGCGATGTGGTGGTCATCAGCGACAAGACTATTGGTGAACAGATGCGTCTGATGCAGGCTGCTCGTGACTCATTGAAACTGAACGTACAAGAATGACGCAAGATTTTCTAAAACGGGCTGGATGGTTCTTGGTCTTTGTGCTGGCACAGGCCATGGTGCTCAGTCGTATCCATCTGTTTGGAGTGGCTACGCCCTTGCTCTATGTGTACTTTGTCACACAACTGCCACGTAACTACCCTAAGTGGGCCGGTCTGCTGTGGGGATTCCTCATGGGCCTGCTGATTGACATCTTCAGCAATACCCCTGGAATGGCATCAGCATCGTTGACGCTCATTGCCGCTATACAGCCTTATTATTTCGAGCTTTTTGTTTCCCGTGATGCGGCAGAGAACCTGCGTCCTTCGCTGTTTGCTCTTGGTCCAGTCAAGTACTCCTATTACGTCATCCCACTTGTTCTGCTCCATTGCTTGATATTCTTTACGTTGGAGCATTTCAGCTTCTTCAATGTTCTGCATTGGGCACTCTGTGTCGTTGGCAGTGCCGTGTTAACGCTGGTCTTGATATTTACTTTTGAGGCGGTTAAACAGAGATAACCGATGAGGAGAGGATGGCTATGAGGGACTATAGCTTGGACAACAGACGCTATGTGATAGCTGGTGTGGCCGTTCTGATAGTGGTGGTCTACATCATCCGGTTGTTTATGCTCCAGATTACCAGTGACGACTATAAGAAGAGTGCCGACTCCAATGCTTTTCTCAAGAAAATTGAATATCCTGCCCGTGGCGGTATCTACGACCGTAACGGCAAGTTGCTGGTGTATAACCAGCCGGCTTACGATATCATGGTGGTGATGAACGAAGCCAAGGACCATCTGGACACCCTTGACCTTTGTGCCGCACTGAATATCAGCCGTGAGGAGTTTGACCGCCGCATGGCCAATATCAAGGACCGTGGCAAGAATCCCGGCTACTCACGTTTTACCCAACAAGTGTTCATGAACCAGTTGTCCGAAGCCGACTTCTCCGTGTTTCAGGAGAAGATGTTCCGCTTTCCGGGCTTCTATGTCCAGCATCGTACCATCCGGCAGTACGAATATCCGGTGGCTGCCCATGTGCTGGGTGACGTGGGCGAGGTGTCGCCTGCCGACATCGAGGCCGATGACTACTATCAGCCAGGCGACTACATTGGTAAGCTGGGCATTGAGCGTAGCTATGAGAAACAGCTGAGGGGTGTCAAGGGTATGCAGATTCTGCTGCGCGATGCCCACGGACGTGTGCAGGGACACTATCAGAACGGCAAGCTCGATCAACGGGCTAAGGCAGGCAAGAACCTTACGTTGGGCATTGACGTGGAACTGCAGAAACTGGGCGAGCGGCTCATGGAAGGAAAAATAGGCAGCATTGTAGCCATAGAACCCTCGACGGGCGAGGTGCTCTGCATGGTTTCGTCGCCCTCGTACGATCCCCGTATGATGGTAGGCCGTCAGCGCTCCAAGAGTCATCACATGCTGAGCCAAAACGTCTGGAAACCCTTGCTGAACCGTAGCATTATGGGACAGTATCCTCCTGGTTCTACCTTTAAGACCACCCAGGGACTGGCGTTTTTGTCTGAGGGCATCATCCATCCCACCCAGACCGCTTATCCTTGTGGTCATGGCTTCAACTACAAGGGACTGCATGTCGGCTGTCACGGTCATGCGTCACCGTTGTCCTTGGTGCCGGCTCTCTCTACGTCGTGTAACGGCTACTTCTGTTGGGGACTCTACTACATGATCGGTGCCAAGTCGAAGTATGGTTCCGTACAGAATGCCATGAACAAGTGGCGCGACTATATGGTGTCGATGGGCTTTGGCTACAAACTGGGTATCGATTTGCCTGGCGAGAAGCGTGGGCTCATTCCCAATGCCCAGTTCTACGACAAGGCCTACAAGGGTTCCTGGAACGGCCTGACCATCATCTCCATAGCCATCGGCCAGGGTGAGGTCAATGCTACCCCCTTGCAGATTGCCAATCTGGGAGCTACCATCGCCAACAGGGGCTGGTTCATCACTCCTCATGTCGTCAAGAAAGTGCAGGGTGAACCACTCGACACAGCCTATACCCGGCGGCGCTACTCTATGGCCAAACGCGATGCCTATGACTATGTGGTGAAGGGTATGCGCGCTTCGGCTACCGGTGGTACCTGTCACGAGTTGGCCAAGTATGACTTCATGGCTTGTGGCAAGACGGGTACAGCCCAGAACCGTGGCCATGACCACTCGGTATTCATGGGCTTTGCTCCTATGGACAACCCCAAGATAGCCGTGGCTGTCTATGTAGAGAACGGTGGCTGGGGTGCCACCTATGGTGTGCCCATTGGAGGCCTCATCATGGAACAGTATATTAACGGGCATCTCTCGGAGGCTTCCATGAAGCGGGCCGAGGATTTCCAAAACAAACATATTGCGTATGGCTCGACAAGCAGATAGGCGACAGAACAGCGTTTGGCGGAGCATAGACTGGTTGACCATCATCATCTATATCGCCCTGCTCTCCTTCGGGTGGGTCAGCGTGTGTGGTGCCAGCTACTCCTATGGCGAGACGGATATCTTCTCGTTGGCTACGCGCTCAGGTATGCAGATAGTCTGGATAGGTACCAGTATCATGCTGGGATTCACCATTCTCATGCTGGACGACCGGTTCTACGACACCTTTGCCTATATCATCTACGGCTTGCTGTTGTTGCTGCTTTTTGCCACCATCTTCAATCCGCATAGCATCAAGGGCTCCAGGTCGTGGCTGGTATTGGGCCCGCTCAGACTGCAACCCGCTGAGTTTGCCAAGTTTGCCACCGCTTTGGCACTGGCCAAGTTGATGTCGACCTACGGCTATAACATCAACCAGTGGAAACACTTTGGTGCCGCACTGGTCTTGATATTGCTGCCCATGTTGTGCATCGTGCTACAACGTGAGACAGGTTCTGCATTGGTCTATCTGGCCTTTTTCCTCATGTTCTATCGTGAAGGTATGCCGGGCAGCATACTCTTTACCGGTGTGGCTATGGTAGTCTATTTTGTGGTGGGCATCCGCTATGCCGAGGTCTATATGGGCGATTCGTCAACCTCGGTGGGTAAGTTCGTGGTGCTGTTGCTCATACAGCTGTTCTCCATCGGCATGGTGTGGGTGTATTGTAACCGGCGTATCGCCTGGCGCCTGGCATTTTATTGCATAGCCATTACGTTGTCCTCGCTATTGCTGCTGAAAATGCCTTTCAGCATCGTGTATGTTCAGCTGGCCATGCTGGTGTTTTTGGTGGGTTACCTGCTGTGGCTGGGGCTTGGAACCCGTATCAGGGAATATTTCTTCATAGCCCTCTTTGCCATAGGTTCTGCCTCGTTCTACTATGCCGCAGACTTCATTATGCAGAATGTGATGGAGCCCCACCAGCGTTCGCGTATCAATGTGCTGCTGGGCTTGGATGAAGACCTGCGCGGTGCCGGCTATAATGTTCACCAGTCAGAGATAGCCATCGGTTCCGGAGGACTGGAGGGAAAGGGCTTCCTGAACGGTACGCAGACCAAGCTGAAGTTCGTTCCTGAGCAGGATACCGACTTCATCTTTTGTACCGTGGGCGAGGAGGAAGGCTTTGTGGGGTCGGCAGGAGTCCTGTTGCTGTTCTTGGCTTTGATACTCCGGCTGTTGCATTTGGCTGAACGGCAGGTGTTCCGTTTTGGGCGGGTCTATGGCTACTGTGTGCTGAGCATCTTCCTGTTCCATGTGTTTATCAATGTCGGCATGGTGCTGGGACTGACTCCCGTCATCGGTATCCCGCTGCCGTTCTTCAGCTACGGCGGTTCTTCGTTGTGGGGCTTTACCCTGTTGCTGTTTATATTCCTTAGAATCGACGCCAGCCGTAACCTCGTGCGCTCTTAGCTATTGTTTACTTTCTGCTCAGACGGATGCCGACATCACTGATGCCGGGCAGGATTTCGCGTTTCATGTCGTGGCGTACAATGATGTGCAGGCGCTCACCTTCAGCCAGTGACAGTGTGGTCAGCGGGAAACGGTATTGGTAGTGGCTGATGCCCTGTCCCATGACGTTTCCTTGGCGGTCTATCAGCTTGCAGTTGAGGGTGTCGAAGTGTTGCTCGTGCGTGGGCAGTACTTCCTGTTCCACCACCAGTTGAAGCCCCATGAAGGGATAGTCGGAACTGATGCGTAACCCCACCTCTTCCAGATATTCACCCGTCTGTTTGACGGGCTCAGTCTGGAAGTTCAGGGTGTCATTCTTCTCCCAGCCTTTGAGCGACAAGTGCTCAAAACGGTAATAGACGGTGTTCTCGTCGCACGCTGTCAGCACCAGCACAAGGAATATTCCTATATAATATAATAAGGTGTATTTACGCCTGGGCATCTTTGTGATTGACTTTTTTGCTACCAGAGTTGCCGCCTTGCTCATTTCTTGGGGTGCCACCCTGTGCTCCTTTGGCATGAGCACCGCCTTGTTGCTGCTCTTGCTGTTGGGGCTTGCGCTTCTTCTTTTTCTTCTTGGTACGGTCAAAGCGGGCTATGTTCTCCTGGGTTGCCAAGTCCATAGGACCTTGTGGCTTCGTGCTCTTGCCGTTCTCCGTCAGCGACTCGGGCTTCTCGCCACGGCGGTTCATCTCGATAATCTGCCTGGCGCGCTCAGCTGTAATCGTTTCCAGATTGGCAGCCATGTTCTTGTCGGTAGAGTAGGTGATGAGGCCTGCCAGGATGTCAGCCTTGAAGTAGTGGTAGTCTGCATCCATGGTCTGCAGCAAGATGTCCTTGGCAGGCAGCTTACGGCTGGCCTCGACGTAGTTGTCGGCCTCGTAGTTCAGACAGCACTTCAGCTTGGCGCACATGCCAGCCAGCTTCTGCGGGTTGAGCGATATGTCCTGATAACGCGCTGCCGAGGTGCCTACCGAGACGAAGTTCTTCATCCATGTGGCACAGCAGAGCTCGCGGCCGCAAGGGCCTGTCCCGCCTATGCGCCCGGCCTCCTGACGGGCACCAATCTGCTTCATCTCGATGCGTACGTGGAAGGTGGCGGCCAGGTCCTTGATGAGCTGTCGGAAGTCCACGCGCCCGTCGGCAATATAGTAGAAGATGGCCTTGTTGCAGTCACCCTGATACTCCACGTCGCCTATCTTCATGTCCAGTCCCAGGTTCTTGGCTATCTGTCGGCTCTCAATCATGGTGGCATGTTCGCGCGACTTGGCCTCGTGGAATTTCTCCATGTCCACAGGGCGGGCTATGCGGTAGATGCGGCGAATCTCCTCCGAACTCTTCAGGTTGGCTTTCTTTAGCTGTAGTTTCACCAGTCGGCCGGTCAGCGTCACCACGCCGATGTCATGGCCCGGATTGGCCTCGACGGCCACCACGTCGCCTTTCTTCAGTTCCAGGTGGTTCACGTTGTGGTAGTAGCCCTTGCGGGTGTGCTTGAACTGCACTTCCACCAGGTCAGTGTCTTCTACATTGCCTGGCACATCGGCCAGCCAGTCGTAGGTGTTCAGCTGTCGGTCCTGACGGCCTATGGCCTGATGGCAGAGTCCGCGGTCACAGCCGGTCATTATAGGATAGTCTTTGCTTTTTTCCATATATTTCGTTGTTTCGATATTTCGATGTTTCGTTATTTCGATGCTTCGATGTTTATTTCTGAATCAGCAGGACAATCATCTGCAGGGCGAAGTCGAAGAATACTATCTTCGCATTGGCGTTCTGTCCGATGTCGCGGATGGCCACATTGGCCAGGTCGGTGATGGGCAGCACGTTGGCCTCGTTGATGAAACGGGCGAAGTTGCGTGCGAAGTCCTCCTCGCGTTGCGTCATATAGCAGAGGTCTGGCTGTTGGAAGTTATACATGAAGTTCTCGCGCACCAGTCGCAGGAAGTACTCCAGGAAACGCTTCTGACGCTCGCGTCCCATGGCAGCCATGCGCTCCGACCAGGTCTTCAGGTCTTTCACTTTGCGCTGGTAGGCCAGTCGCATCAGTGACTGGAACATGTCCAGGAACAGCTCGTTCTCCGAGTCGGCACTCAACATCTGCAGGGCCTTCAGCCAGTTGCCGTTAGCCATGCGTGTGATGCGCTGGGCCATGTCCGCTGTGAGTCCGCGCTGGTCGATGAGTGCCTGACGAACGTCGTCGTCGGCTATCTTCTTCACGTCTATGCGCTGTACGCGGCTGCGAATGGTCTCCAACAGGCGGTCGGGCTCTTCAGACACCATGATGAATACCGTTTGTGAGGGTGGCTCCTCCAGCAGTTTCAGTATCTTGTTGGCGCACTCCGTATTCATGCGCTCCGGCAGCCACACCAGACTTACCTTGTAGCCGCCCTGGCTCGACTTCAGCGACAGCTTGCGCACCAGCTCGTCGCTCTCGCCTGCCGTGATGATGGCTTGTTGGTTCTCGCCGCCCATCTGCTCCAGCCATTCCGTCATGGTGAAATACAGGCCGCCCATGACCAGCTCGTGCCATTCCTTGGCAAAGTCGTCGCTGACGGGCTTATGGTCGCTTCCCATCGAGGGCAGCTTGATGGTAGGGTAGGTGAAGTGCAGGTCGGGATGCT
>DEWO01000023.1 GCA_002363695.1 Prevotella sp. UBA3208 | reverse complement strand
TACTCGTGGGGGAGGTACTTCTTAGGATTGAGCGAGTAGGTCATCTCGGCCAGATAATAGTTCTTGTGGCTACCCCATCCTCGTCCGTAGTAGGCCGAAAGGAAGAAGTGCTTGTTGAGGTTGGCCGTGGTCTTGAAGCTGAGTCGCGAGCGCCATCCGTCAACATAGTTGTTAGAGAGGATGGTATTGACGGGACAGATGTCGATATAGTTGGGCGTACTGGTCTCAATGGAGTTCTCGAAGAGTGCCTTGAGTCCGAAGATGACGTACTTCATGCCCTTGATGTTCTCAATACGGTGGACGAACTTGTCCATGGAACCCTCGCTCTTGGTGAGTTCAACTTGCCGGTACTGCTTCCAGAACTCGTCGTCACGCATCTGGGCATCGGCCTCGGTAACCTGCTTGGCCTTACCCTTGAAGAGTTTCTTGGGTAACGGGTCGAAACTGTAGTCCGTCAGGCAGGTGGTGCGGGTGACGGTGGTACTGCGCAGGAAACTGGCAAAGTTGAGGTCGGTGGTCATGTCATCCTTGGAGAGCACCCACTGACCGTTGGGCAGCTTGGTGTACTCCTGCAGAATCTTGACATTGTTGACGAAGTTGACATTGCTCTGCTTGGGGATGGTCATCTCGCAGCGGCGCACGTGGAGAGACGAGTCTTTCAGAACGTACAGGTCACCGCGGAAGCCCATGTCCTGCTGGTTGTTAGGCAGGAAGTGCAGATGGATGCACGAGTCGCGCTCTATGGCGAGTGTATCCTCGATGTAGTAGCGATAAAAGCCGATGCCTTCGTTGCTGATGGGAGAGATGAAGGGATACTGCAACAGTCGGATGTGGTCCTGATACAAGTCGATGTCAGTGAAGACATCCTTCAGGACGGTGTTGATGATGTCGCCCGTCTGGAACAGGTGGTTGACACCTTTGGAGGTCTGTCCCATGACGATAGTCTTCTCCGAACGGGGATCACGGCGATAGATTTTCTGCGACACCGTCTCATCGACGCTGACAGGGAGTATCATCTTGCCCGTCTGGGGGCTGACCTCTACCTGTTCCACCAGCCAGGGGTGTTTCTTGAAGGGGCCAGTCTCGAGCTGTTCGGGTTTCAGGTCGTTCAAGGAGAGCGTAATCTTCTCGTACTTGTTATACTGGTAGTAGTCGTTCAGCGACAGGTCAGTCTTCTTCTTGGCAGCCACCACACGACGCATCAGTTCCACGGCAGGATTGTTCTTACGGCTGTACTTCTGGCGCTTGGCCTTGACGGTGACCTCTGCCAGCATATGCTTGTCAGGCGACAACTTGATGTGCAGACGGCCCTTGGTCTTGGAGGTCACAGCAACGATGCGTGACTTATAACCCACAGCACTGAAGGTGATGTTCCACCCTTCATGGCGGTCGATGGTGAAGCGACCACTGACATCGGACACCACAGCGACGTGGTGACCTTTGTAGATGACACTCACCATGGGAATGCTGTCGCCCGTCTCGGCATCAGTAACCACTCCCCTAATCTGCTGGGCCTGAGCCAGCACGACCGACAATAGTGAGCAGATGAGGAAAAGTATCTTGCGCTGTGTAATCATTTCATTTTATAATCGGTGTAATCGCCCTTTCGCCCGTTCATACGAAGCTCACGGATGGCAGACGTCTTGGTGTCGATGACCAGGACGAATGAAGTAAACAGCTGACGTTTCTTCTTGACAGGAGTGATGGTAATGGTCTTCTGGCCTTTCTGTGTGGCGACTGTCAGGTCTTCGCCCGTAGGAAGGGGTTGGTTGTTGATGACAGCCTGAAGCACGTCGTGGAAGGTAGAGAACTGTGCGTTCTTCTTGCTGTCAGTAACGTGCTTCTTGCCACCCATAGTCATCGTGAACTTGGTACCGTCCATGATGAGCTGTTCCTTGCCCTCGTTGGTAGAAATGCAGATATAGTCGGGCTTGCGGATGGTCATGGTGCCTGTGGTGACATCGTCCTGAGCCACAGCCTCACGATGCTGTGTACGAGTAACGTTTTGAGCAACACTGAAAGCTGCACAACAAATAACAAATGATAAAACTAAAAACAATCTTTTCATAACTATAAACTCTATAACTCTAAACTCAAGTGTACAACCCTCCATTGATGGAGATAACATTACCCGTGATATAGCCTGCCTGAGGTGATGCCAGGAATGCAACAGCATCGGCCACTTCCTCGGGCGTGCCGAAACGGCCCATGGGAATCTGCTTCTTCAGCTCGGCCTCATCGAGTCCCTCTGTCATGTCCGTACGGATGAAGCCCGGTGCAATGGCGTTGACGGTGACGTTACGACGTGCCACCTCCTGTGCCAGGGCCTTCGTTGCAGCAATAATGCCACCCTTGGCAGCCGAGTAGTTGGTCTGTCCGGGCAAACCCTTCAGACCGCTGACGCTGGCCATATTAATGATGCGACCGAACTTATGCAGCTGCATAGCAGGCAACAGCGGCTGGGTGACATTGTAGAATCCAGACAGGGTGATGTCAAGCACACGGTGCCAGTCTGCCTCGGGCATCAGCGCCAAGACATTGTCACGACGGATGCCGGCATTATTGACTACGACAGCGATGTATTCACTGTCGTGACTGGCCTGCCAGTCGGTCAAGGCAGCACGCACCTGCTCGCTGTCGCTAACGTCGAAGCGCATCAAAGTACCCTGTCCGCCACAAAGTTCCAGCGTCTTCTGAGCCTCAGCGTCATTGCTGGTATAGTTTATCAACACATGGTAGCCCTCTTGAGCCAATTTTACTGCGATGGCGCGGCCTATGCCACGACTGCCACCTGTTATCAATGCGTAGTTCATTTATTCAATTTTCAATTTTACTATTCTACTTTTTATTCTCTTTCCGAATCTTCGAAGATACGAAGTTCTTACTATTTATTCCTCAATTTTCCCCTTTCGTGATTTCCTCTACTGTGCTGAGGGCTGTCATGGTGACACCCTCCAGTCCGTGCAGCATCAGGCTCTGGCCTGTCAGCAGCAGATTGGGGATGGGGGTTTTGGTGGACAGCATGGTCATCAGCGGTTGACGGCAGTCTTTCCGGACACCAAAGGCTGAGCCACAGGGCGATAGCGTATAGTCGCGCCACGTCAGGGGAGTACTGGTATAGCGTTTCTCCACCATGTCACGCAGTCCGGGAAGGACCCGTTCTGCCAGCAGGATGCACGCGTCAGCCAGTCGTTCTTTCTGTTGTTCGTAGTCAGCACCACGTCGTCCCACCTGGGTATGCTCCCATGTCTGGCACAAAGTCCAGGGCAGTGGTGTCAGCAGATCTATCTGACGAACATATGTCGAGCCATCTTCCGGTACACGAGCGCTAACCATGATGGCCCCCACTCCATCAGTCTGCTCAGAGAAGGTCCATACGTTAGCCTCCCGATAGACATACTTGTTGTGGTTGAAATAGGGCAACGTGTCTGCACGCAGCACCAGTGAGACGGTGAACATGCCAAACGTATTCTCCAAGTTATTGATGCGACGACGGAACATGTTCTTCAGCACTTGCGACTCCTTCAGCCAGCCCAGAGTCAGCTGGGGATGGACATCGCTGACGAAGAGGTCGCCCTCGAAGGACCTGCCATCCTGGCACAGGACAGCGGCAATACGACCATCAGCCTCCCGCATCTCACACACCTCAGTCTGACAGCACACCTCGCCCCCAGCAGCCTCGATATCACGGATGAGAGAATCGATGATGAGCTGGCCACTGCCCTTCAGTCGCCAACTGCTCTGGATGTAGCTGCTCAAGCCATGGGCAAAGGTGAACAACGGCAGAGACTCGCGACGCAGTTCCATCCTCATGGCAGCTGCAGACACCACGTTGACCAGCAACGGGTCGTGGAAGAGAGATGTCAGGTAGTCGTAGGCATTGACCTGGAAGCTCTGTTCCATGGGTGGCAACTGGCGCAGCATCGTCACGAACTGACGCAGCGCACTGCGCTCCTGCGGGAAGAAGGCAGCCAAGGTGTCAGCAAAATGGTCGAAGCCCTCAGCCAGAGGGTATGTCTGGTTGCCTATGGTGATGAGGTCGAAGCCATCGGCATCGAGTCGTTGCCAAGGCAGGCTCAGCAAGCCCAGTGACTGGAAAGCATCGTGCAAGGACTGTCCCTCGTCCAGGCCCCCCACATAGTGCAGCCCCGTGTCAAACTCCAGTCCACCACGACGATAGCTCTGCAGGCATCCGCCCGGTATGCGCTGACGCTCGAGCACCACCACGCTACGCCCCCGCTGTGCCAGTTGACGGGCACAGATGAGACCTCCGAGTCCACTGCCTATGATTACTACGTCGTACTTCACCAAACTATTCGATTATTTTTCTTTTTGCAGCCACCGGAAAACGGCAGGTTGGAGGACATAGGCAAGAATTACCGCAGAGAGCAGGCCTACGAGCGTAGAGAAGCCTACGCTGCGAATGGCAGGATGCTGAGCCAGCAACATGCTACTGACAGTCACGATCAGAATGATAGCAGAGAGTAGTACAGCCGTCTTGTGGTATTGCAGGTTCTGATTGATCAGACCGTTCATCACAAAGATGCTGTAGTCGACACCAATACCGAAGATAAAGGTGGAAATGATGATGCTGATGAGGTTGAACTGTACTCCGAACAAGTTCATGACACCCAACACGATGAGCCAGCTGAGCAGGATGGGTGCAAAGCCCAGCACCGTGTACTTGACATTGAAACGGAACGACAGGAGCAGCACGACGAAGACAAAAGCCATGGACAACCACTGCAGGGTGTCGAAGTCCTGACTCATCTGAATCAGCGTGTCTGTCGTATAATAATAGGTATCGAGCACGAGTAGGTTGGGATTGCTGCTGACGGCATCACAGATACGGATATAGTCGCTGTCGCTGCTGCGCACAGAGTCGTTCTGGCAGCGGACAGAGGTAAACACCAGATAGTCCCCACCGTATGACTGCTCGGTCAGGGTGGAGAGATAGCCCTCGGGGATGAGTTCTGCGTTGTAGAGCGCATCAGGCTGGTAGTCTGCATTGGCAGCCTCAAAGAAAGCATTGAAAGCCTCGGGATTCAGTCCGGCTTGGGAAGCCGTCTCGTTGATGAGTTTGCGAACGGTAGCCTGACGTTTCGGAGTCCAGTAGCGATGCCAAGCATCAATGCGCTGCTGCTGTGTATGGAGTGCCACCAGCAACTGATTGGTATGGGTATAGCTCTTCACCAGTCCGATGCGCTGCAGCGAATCGAGCTTATGGTCCAAGATGGCAAAGTGGTCAATGGCCTCCTCCATGGTACGTCCCTGACTGGCAAAGTATTTGGTCTTGTCGCCCGTATAGGTCTTTGCGCGAAGCAGTTCCTCAGAATGCTCAGTAATCTCGGCTTCGTAGCCCAGATTGTGCATATCGGCATCGAAATGGGTTCCACCCACCAGATAGGCTCCCACGCCCAACAGGACGACGAGCAAGATGCCTACAAGCAGAGGACGTTTCTGGTCGAAGGGATAGGCATTGATGCGGTCCAGCCAGCTGAAAGCGTGCTGACTGGTCTTTTTGGACAGCATCTGCGGCAGATAGATAAGCGAGAACAAGGTGGTGCCGAGGATGGCAAAGGCTGCAAACAGGCCAAAGTCACGCAACAGGTCGGTATTGACGAAAAGCAGGCCGGCAAAGGAGCCTATGGTGGTGATGCAACCCAGCAGGACGGGCTTCACCTGGTCGCGCAACAGCTGTTTCTGATCGCTGACATACTGATGATGGGTCAGCACATGGAGCACATAGCTCATGGCCACACCCAGTACCACACCACCTATGCCCAAGGCTAAAAGTGAGAATTCGCCCTTGAGCCAGTACATCATGGCCAAGCCAAAGAAAGTGCCAAAGGCTACGGGTAATAATAATAAAGGTATGGTATCCCAGCGACGGAAGCAATACAGCAGGAATAGCAGCACCAACAACAGTGCTCCTGCTATCGTAGTCGTCAGATCGTGCTTAATCTGTGTAGAGTTATAATAACCGCTGGCAGGTGTTCCATGATAGCTGATGCGCACCTGTGGATGACTCTTCGCGTACTGATCTATCAGCTCGTTCAGCATCTGGAACATGGCAGAGCCCTGTCCGGTATTGGTAGCCGAATAGCGAGGGGTGATAAAGGCGATGCAGACTGTTGAGTCTGGAACAAAAAAGTGGTTATCAATGGTTTTGTAGTTGCCAGCACTCATCATGGGTGCCAGCTGTTCGACCAACACACTGCGCATACCCATCGGGTCCATCTGGATCAGTTCAGGGAACATACTGCCAAACTCACCCGTCAGGTCGTCGCGGTTCTGTTGCATCTGACGTACGAAGTGTTCGCGGGTGAGCAAGGTGTCAAACCTCGCATAGGCAGAGGTGTCAATATAGGCGGGAATGTGTTCCGCCATATAGTCAATGGCATCAGGCATCAAGTCTTCGTCCAAGCGGTAGAACACATCGCCTATGGTCTGGCTGGCAGAGTCGCTCCTGGTGAGTGACTCAACGAACGCATCGCACGTTTCAGCCAGGCTGTCAGCATGTTCTCCCTCGAACAACAGGAATACCTTATCCTTGATTTTCAAGTCTGCAAAAGCCAACTTGGTGGTACCATCCTCGTTCTTGGACGAGGGCATCAGCTTGTTGATGTCTTCCTCCAAATGTATCTGGGTGGCAAAGTAACCGAAGAAGGCAAACAAAGCCACCATGGACAGCCAGCAGACGAGCTGATGGCTGCGGAAATACTGAGCGAGACGGATCAACAAGTTAGTCATTGCATGAATATTTTCAGTTTAACCTCAGCGACGGGGTCATCGCCTACGGAAGTATGGCCAGTGGCCAGTGTGACGTTACCAAACGTCATGTCGAAAGAGACTACGGTATCAAGTCGCTCGCCCAGACGCGGACGACGATGGCAGGCAAAATGTTTCACCTCGCCAATGATGCCCACAGGAGGAGCCGATGACTCAGGAGACAAAGCCTGGCTACCCGCCAAGGCTGAGCAGGACTGTGCGATGTGCTCGATGAGTCCTGTCTCTGCCATCGTCTGGTCGGGCAGCATGAAGTAATTGTCCTGCCGTACCTCAAGGGTAGCGGCAGCACTCTTACCGTCACGCTCCTCCAGCGTATCCACCATCATGAACGGATAGCGCTGGGGTATCAGCCGTTTGATGTCATCACCGCTGTATATCATGCAGCCTGATGTTCCTCAATGTAGTCGTACAGGTTGTCGAAGGTCTGAATCTTCTTCAGGTCCTCTACTGGGATGGTGATTTTGTAGTTGAACTGCACCAGTGCGATGAGGTCCACGAGGTTAATACTGTCGAGGCTGAGGGTCTCTTTCAGGTTAGCATCGGGTGTGAACTCACTCTCTTCAACTTCAAACTCTTCAGCCAGCAGGCTGTTTACTTGTGCGATAATTTCTTCTCTTGTCATGACAATTTAAAATTTTACAATTTACAATATATTTTCTATTTACTGTTTATTTTCCGATATCAGCAGTTTTTGACGATCAGCGTCGAGTTGGTACCACCAAATCCGAACGAGTTGCTCAGGAAGATGTCGAAGTGCTCCTGACGAGTCTCGGGAATGACGTTGATGCACTGGGTAACCTCATCAGGATTCTCGAAGTTGATAGAACCGGCAATGAAGTCGTTCTTCATCATCAGCATCGAGTAGATAATTTCTGAAGCACCTGCCATCCACATCTCATGTCCCGTCTGGCTCTTCGTAGAGGTCACAGGAACACGATAGTCCCCGAACACGCTTGCGATAGCCTCAGCCTCACGACTGTCACCAATAGGCGTAGAGGTGGCATGGGCGTTCACATAACCGATTTCGCGGGGTGAGATGCCTGCACTCTCCAGTGAGCGCAGCAGCGAACGGGTGGGACCTTCCACATTGGGTGTAGAGATGTGGTCACCATTGCCGGAGAATCCCCAACCGAGGATCTCAGCCAGGATGGGAGCACCACGACGTACAGCATGGTCATAGCTCTCGATGATCAGTGTGGCAGCACCACCGCTGGGCACCAGTCCGTCGCGGTCGCGGTCGAAGGGGCGGCTTGCCTTGGCAGGGGCATCGATGCGTGTAGAGAAGGTCTGCAGGGCATCGAACGAGGCAATGCCATACATATTGTTTTCCTCAGCACCACCACAGACGATGCAGTCTTGCAGTCCGTTCTTGACGAGCAGGAAACCCAGTCCCAGCGACTGAGAACCACTGGCACAGGCTGCAGATGCTGTCAGGTTGATACCTTTCAGGTGGAACAAGGTGGCCAGGTTCATGGTCACAGTAGAGTTCATGGACTGGAAGATGGCTCCAGAGCCACAGGCTGCTGTCGAGCCTACCTGACGGAACTTGTCCATGGCAACCATCGTAGCCTCAGCCACAGAGTCATTGCCATAGATGACACCGACCTCATGACTGTCAATATAGTCTTGCGTTAACTTAGCCTGTTCCAGAGCCTGCACAGTTGCCAAATAGGCATACTGTGCCTCCTCAGGCATCATCTGACGAA
>DEWO01000154.1:1734-4511 GCA_002363695.1 Prevotella sp. UBA3208 | reverse complement strand
GACGAGTCTGTCTCTCTTCTCCGGTACAATGTCGCCCCACCATATCCAAGGCGAGACGCCAGCCAAGCGCGAGAGTTCCAGGATGCCGTAGGCCGTCCCTCGCGCATTATGTCCCTCAATCACGATCTGCCCCTGTCTGACGCAGAGGCTAAAGCCGTCGTCAGCACCTTTACCTTGCACGATACGAACCACGGGCCGCCTGTCTGCCACGGGTTCCAGTCCCGTCACCTGCCGCATATCGTCCTTCCATAGGCCGAGGGCCACCTCCACCACCGGCTCCACCTTAGAAGGCACGCTATACGATATCGGCTTCTTTCCGTCGAACCACACCAAGGCATCGGCACTCAACGCAGTCATCACTGTCAGTAAAAATAGTATCCGTTTCATAACCGTTTGCAAAGATAGCACTTTTTTTATCTATCAGAAAGAATTTCTGAAAGAAGTTTTGTCCTTTCACCTTTTTTTCGTAATTTTGCCCCCAACGACAACAAAGCAAGTATGCAGAGAGAACTACGGGTCATCAAACAACTGTTCTTCAAAAAGGGAAGACTGACAGGACTATCCATCGTCATCCTGGCAGCAGTGCTACTTGAAGGCATCTCCGGGGTGCAGTACTTCCTCACTCGCCATCACATGGAAGACGAGTTGGAGAAGCGCGCAGAAAGCGAACTGACGCTGAAAGCCATTCTCATCAAGAGCTACTTCAACAGTACCGAGGACCTGCTGCGCAACTGTAAGTGGCAGATAGAGGCCCACCTCGACCAGCCGGATTCCGCCTTCACCACAATGGAAAGGTTCGTGCGTCTCAATCCCAATTTGAAAAGTGCCGGCGTGGGCTTCGTACCCTATTATTATCCGCAAAAGGGTCGGCTCTTTGAGGTCTATGCCCGCCGCACCCCCTCTGGCGAAGTAGAGACGGAGCAAATCGCCAGCAGCACCCATGACTACACACAATACTATTTCTACCAGCAGGCCCTCAATGCCAAAGACGGTATTTGGGTGGAACCCTACTATGACAAAAAGGGTGCTCGCGCCCGCGTCACGAGCTATCTTCAGTCCGTCCGCGACCGTCAGGGGCGGTCAGTAGGCATTGCCGCTATCGATGTTAACCTGATATGGCTCTCCGACACCATCGAAAAGCGTCACATCTATCCCTCGTCGTTTATCCTTGTGCTCACAGAGGCCGAAAAAATCATCATCCACCCCGATACTGCACGTGTCAAGGAAGACACGCAGCAGTATATCTATAACCTCATCAACGACAGCACCGTAGCCCGTCACAAGAGCCACAGCGGACTGAGCACGGTGATACGTTTCGATTCCGGAGAGCGCGAGGGCACCATCTTCTATGCCCCTATGCGGGGTAAGCCTCACTGGCTATTGGCCGTGGTGTGTTACGACGACGAGGTCTATGCGCCGCTGTTGCGCCTGCGTCTCTGGCTGTTTGGGCTGATGTTGGCAGCCTTTACTATTCTGCTCTACGTGGTGTGGCGCTTCGTCAGGGGTGAACAGATCATGGTGCTTACCAACCGTCAGTTGGAGGAGAAAACGCAGGAGCAGGAACGTATGAATACCGAGTTGCACATTGCCAACAGGATACAGCAGGCACTGTTGCCACAGGCTGAGCCATCATTACAGGACGCCAACGATGTTGAGGTGGAAGGCCGCCTGATACCGGCAAAGGCTGTTGGCGGAGACCTTTACAACGCGTTTGTGCGCAACGGCAAGCTGTTCTTCTGCATCGGTGACGTCAGTGGCAAGGGTGTGCCCGCAGCCCTCATCATGTCCGTCACACAGACACTCTTCACCCATATCGCCTCGCGTGAGGATAATCCTGCCCGTATCATGGAATACATGAACGAGACGGCCTGCCGCAACAATCCCCAGAATATTTTTGTGACACTCTTCATCGGCGTGCTCGACCTTCTGACAGGTCACCTGCGCTACTGCAATGCAGGCCATGATGTGCCGTTCTGCATTCATGGGCAAACGGCTGAGCAGCTGAAAGCCGTCGCCAACATTCCCATCGGACTGTTCGATGACTACAAATATCAGATGCAGGAAACCACGATGCAGCCCGGCTCGACGCTCTTCCTCTATACCGACGGGCTGACAGAGGGCCGCGATGCTAAGCATGGGTTCTTCGGTTATGAGCGCGTTGAAGTGCTGATGTCCCACTGTGCCGACATGAGTCCCAAGGAGTTGGTTGACACGGTCATCGCCGAGGTAGAACAGTTTGCAGGAGACACCGAGCAGAGCGACGACCTCACCTTGTTGGCTATCCGTTACACACCGTCTGAGAATACACTGGTACTCGACGAACAAGTCACGCTCCACAACGATGTGAAAGAGGTGTCGCGACTCAGCACATTCATCAAGGACGTCATGACGCGCCTGGGCATCGGCAAGCCGCTGGCCCCGAAACTCAGGCTGGCACTGGAGGAAGCCGTGGTCAACGTGATGGAATATGCCTACCCGGCAGGGATACAAGGCGACATTGACGTCCGTGCCACCTACGACGGCGAGCGCCTGCGGTTCATTATCAGCGACAGCGGCATAGCCTTCAACCCCACAGAGACAGCCAGCGCCGACACCACGCTCACGGCTGAGGAACGGCCCGTGGGCGGACTGGGCATACTGCTGATGCGCGAACTGATGGACTTCATCAACTACGAGCGCGTAGAGGGTCGCAACATTCTGACCCTGACGAAAAGGATAAGTGATAAGTGAAAAATAAATAAGAAACAATTATGAACGCAACGATTAAAGAACTGGAG
>DEWO01000154.1:0-1649 GCA_002363695.1 Prevotella sp. UBA3208 | reverse complement strand
ACACTTGAGGGAGAAATGGACACCGCCGCCGCTGCAGATGCGGAGAAGACACTGCAGCCCCTTTACACCACCAACGGCAAGGATGTTGAGATAGACTGCTCGAATCTGGAGTATATCGCATCGAGCGGACTGCGCATCCTCATCAGCATCCTCAAGGGTGCAAAGAGCGGTGGCAGCAGGGTCGTCATCAACGGCATGAACGATGACATCAAGACAGTTTTCAAACTGACGGGATTTATCAACCTATTCGAGATTTCATGAAATCCCTGCTGGTACTGATGGCCTTGCTGCCCCTGGGCTGCCGGGCGCAGGACACGCTCTTCACGGCCGACCTGCAGTTGCTCTCCCGAGGAGAGATACGCAACGGCGGCATGACCCGCAGTGCCGATGAACCGACATCAGAAAACAAGTCGGCCTTCATCCTCGATCGCGAGCGCATCACACTGGACTACCGCCGCGCCTGGCTGGAGGCCAAGGTTGCCGTACAACATACGGGTACGTGGGGTCACGAGGGGGCTTCCAACATCAGCGTCAATGAGGCCTGGGGCAAGTTGACCAGCCGCAACGGCCTGTTTGCACAAATCGGGCGCATGGGCCTGAGATACGACGACGAGCGTATCATGGGTACCGACGACTGGGTGATGGCCGCCAGGAGCCACGATGCCCTGCGCATAGGTTATGAGAGCCCTGTTGGCCGCAAATACGGCCGTCATCAGGTGCATGCCATTCTGGCCTACAACCAGAACATGCGTGCCGTTACCTCGCCCGGTTCATATTATACTAACGGTAGTTGTCCATACAAGACCATGCACACAGTGTGGTATCACTACGATGTGCCACGGGTGCCGCTCGGCATCTCCGTACTCCTGATGAACATCGGCATGCAGGCTGGTACACAGGACGGAGAGTTTGACAACGCCCCACACACCGAGTGGCAACTCGTCTATGGCGGCTACGTGAAATATGCGCCGCATCATTTCACCTTCGAGGGGACCTACTACAGACAGGCCGGCCACGACGAGTATATGGCAAAACTAGACGCCTGGATGGCTGCCTTCAAGGCGGAGTGGACACCCGACAACCGCTGGAGCGTGAGGGCAGGCTACGACTTCCTGAGTGGCGACGACTATGTGGCCGTAGTGATGAAAGGTGGCCTCGGCATGCCGCGCCATGAGGTGAACAAGGGCTTCAACCCCGTCTATGGCTCCCACCATAAGTTCTACGGCGCCATGGACTTCTTCTACCTCAGCACCTTCGTCAACGGTTTCACCCCTGGTCTTCAGAATGCTTACATCGGGGGCACCTGCCGTCCGCTGAAGAACCTGAGTCTCAAGGCCTCGTATCACTATCTTGCCACAGGCATCAAGCTGGAGGACCTCAACCGAACACTCGGCCACGAGATAGACCTGGAGGCAAGCTACAGGCTGATGAAGGACGTGCAGTTGTCTGCTGGCTTCTCCTACATGACCGGCACCGAGACCATGAAGCGCCTGAAGCAAGACAGCGGTGACGGTAGCCTGCGCTGGGCGTGGCTCTCAGTGAACATCACCCCCAGACTTTTTACAAAGAAATGGTAACAATAAAAAAAACAACTATGACAACAACAGCCCCTTTAAGCAAATCCCAGTACGGCCTTTATGTGGAGTGCG
>DEWO01000164.1 GCA_002363695.1 Prevotella sp. UBA3208 | reverse complement strand
GTATATCTCCGCCTTGTCCTTCTGCTGCTTCGGGTTACGGCATCGCCATGATGTCGGCTTCTTGTCTCTGCTCATATCGTTTCCTCCATCCATTGCCGTATGAGGTCGGTCATGTCATCGTGGCTGATGGGCAGCTGGCGATGGAAGCCCTCGCTGTCGGTTGTGGTGATCAGCCACATGTGACGGGTCTTGCGGTCTCTCTTTAGTTCTACCATTCTTGTCCGAAAGGTTTGAATCCCATTTCCTTCTCCATATCGTCAGCTTCTTCTGCCTTGGCTTGCTCTTCGAGGTTCTTCATGTACTCGTCAGCCTTTTCTCCGTAGGGTCTTTCGTCCGGCATGTCAGTCGTGGTTGCGTCTTCATCCGTGAACACGATGCGCTGCTGGCGCATGGCCTCGCCGTCAGGAGTGCGATGATGTTTGGCCTTTGTGCGTTTACCGTACTCTATGCGCTTGCCACTCTCGGAGAACTGGGCTTCGCCGTTCATCTGTATGCGGTTCTCCTCCTCCAGTTCGATGATGCTCTGCGCGTCGATCATGGTGAGCAGTACGTCGCTCAGGTTGTTGCATCCGAGTTGTCCGCCCATCAGTCGCAGCCGTCGGTAGATGCCGTGCATGGTCACCTCACAGACGCGCTCCAGTATGTCGTCGGTGCATTCGGTCATGCGAGCCTCGCCCATGAACGGCTTGTCAATCATCACGGCACCGAAGCCCCGCTTGTCCTTTTGCTGAAGGATGAGCACCACCTGCGCCACGTCGAGGTCGTTGGGGTTGGCGAGGTTGAACGCCTTGGCCCACGAAGCATCGGTCTCCATCATGGTCATCACCTTGCGGATGCGCGGGTCCAGTTCGTGCTGCGGTGCTGCCGCCCGTGCCATCGTGTAGGCAAACATCTGGAACATCTGGTAGCTGTTCACACCGATGGTCTCGCAAATCTTGTCGAGCACCGCTGCCTGGTCGGGGCTGACCTTCACGGAATAGACTACATGTTTGTCATCTTTCTGCTTTGTGCTCATAAGTAATAAATATTTTAGTGATTGCAATCGTTTTTGAGAGAGCGGATGGAATCGAACCATCGCTCATTCCTACTGTTACTTGCCAGTCGCTCCATTTGCTGGCGTGTCGCTCCCTGCCTTTCGGCCATGTTAGTTGAATGCCTTTGCAAGATGCTTGCGCTTCAAGACATTGTGATGACGCTTTCCGCTGCGGGCGAGCCATTCGCCATACTCGTTGACGGGCATTGTCATCTTGCCCGATACTCTCATTCCTTCTTGCCACTTGATGTACTTTACATTAGTGGCTGGATTCATTACGTTTGCCATGATTACTTGATTTTAATAATTATTGTTTTTCGCCTTTCGGCTTTTGTTAAAGTTGTATCGTTGTCTCAGTATCTCCCGCCACATCCGCACCCGTGGGTCTTGCAACTCTATCGGGTCGAGGAATGGCTCGTCGGTGTTCCAGACTTCGGTGATGATGTCGCCGATTCTGACAGGCTCGTGGGCAGGGGTCACGCCGCTTTGGTCGGAGGCCGTAGCACTTTGTTCGGTCGCGCCCTGCCCGTCGCCCTTGTCTTTCTTCTGTTCCGGCACCCTTCCACCGCCCATCAGTCGGATGGCGATGTCGGCCACGTCAGCCTTGGGGCCGTCCTCTTCGGGGATGTAGCAGCGGTCGAAGAATGCTGTGTATATCTGTATCTTGTCGCTGCCCAGTTTCTCCCGCAGGTTCTCCCATTCCTTGATGCCGTCGCGGTCGGGCCACAGCCACACCGTGCGCCCTTGGTCTATCAGTGGTTGCATGGCGTCGAGCTTCAGGAACCGCAGCCCTCCGACGGCCACCCACAGCGACCGCTCCGGCTCGCCGAAGTAGTTGGCCATGATGAGTGCCGTCTTTTCCGACTCCACCACGTTCACCGTCGCGTCGGGGTATCGTCTGAGCAGGTGGGCACCGAACAGCGGCTTGATGTCCGTGTCGTGCGCTTCGGGCTTCAGTATGTCCTTCGGCCCAGGGATGTACTGCCCTTGCGCGTCGTAGTGGCCCGGCTGGTTGTATATCCATTTCGGGTGGTTCTCCTGCTCCTTGCGGCGGTGGCCGTGGTCGTCGTACATCATCATCTTGCCGCTGCGCACGATGCCCTCGTGGTCAATCTGCCAGAACATCACCCATTCGCGCTTCCATCCTGCCACGCAGTATTGCCACAGCGTTTCGGGCAGTCGTGCCCGCTCTTTGTCGCCCCATGGCAGGGTGTAGAGCCACGCGATGAAGTTGTTCTGAGTTCCGCGCCTGAGCAGTCCGCTCACCCACTCCCTCGGTATCTCCAGCCTTGGCAGCTTGGGCGGTGGCGGCGGCGGTGGCGGCGGTGTGTAGTTCACGGGCACGTTGTCCACCTCGATGCACGTCATTCGTCCGAGGTAGCGCACAGCGTCGGGGAACGACAGCCCGTCGTGCTTCTGAAGGAAGTCCAGGCTGTTGCCGTGCGCCCCGCAGACGAAGCAGTGGTACTGGTTGCCGTGCTTGCGGCTCCCCTTGGGCGTGACGATGAAGTTGCCCGTGTGCCTGTCCTCGTGGAAGGGGCAAAGGCCGGTGTAGTTCACGCCCGCCTTGCGGAGCCTGACGCTCTCGCCCACCACTTTCACGATGTCGGCCGCGTCCTGTATGCGCTTAACGATGTCGTCGGGTATCTTTGGCATAGGTCGTTTTTTAATTCAAGCGGTTGAATTTGAAGATTCAACAGGTTGAGTTGGGAAAGTCAACGGGTTGAATTATTTGAGTCGATTATCTGTAGAACCATAACGCGCGCGCGTCGCGCGTGGGACGCTTGCCCCTTGCCCCAGCCCGCCCAACCCTGGCGGGTAGGGGGCATGGTGCATGCGGCACACGACGTGAGGGCTTGCCCTTGGTTTAACCCCTCCTACACCTTTAGGTGTAGAGGGTGCGTGGTTTAACTCAGAATGGCAGTTGCTCGTTAGGGGTCAGCATGTAGTAGCCGCCACTCTTCAAGGTGCTCTCGACAAGCAGTTTCGTGTTGATAGCCGCCATGAGGTCGGCCTGCTGTTTACCGTCGTTCTTCACACCGCCAATCTCGCCGAACACCGTCTGCTTGACAGACTTGCGGCTCATGGGCCACTGGTAGCGGTTAGTTGCCTCGTGAATCCACCGGCGAATATCGTCAATGCTGTCGGCTTCCACCGTCGTTGTCCGCTGACTGCCGTTGCTCGTAATCTTCGGAATACCCAGGCTACCGGCATCGTCTGTAATCTCAAACTTCCAGTCATCGAGGTCTTTGCCACGGGCATCCACCTGTTTCACCGTGAACGTCACGCCGCTGGTCGTCTTCGACTTGATACTCACCAGCGTGTCGCTCACCTTGTTTCCCAACTCCGTACCCGTCCAGCCGCGCATCTTGGCATCCTCGCCGTCGCTGTTGGCCTTCGGGTTCTGGTGCAGCGCGTTCCATATACACATGTGCCGTTCCTCTGCCGTGCTGCTCAGATAGTCGAGGATGGTCGTTGCCGACTCCTCGTCGTTGATACTCTGCATGAGGTCGCGCAGTCCGTCGATGAATACGATGTCAGGCTCCAGCACCTCAATGCCTATCTTGATCAACTCGAAGCGTTTCTTGTAGGCTGGCAGTTTCTCGTCCTTCGGCATCGTCTTCAGCCATAGCACGTTGAAGCGGTCGTTGGGTATCTTCATGTCCCAGCCGCACAGCCAATGCACTCGCCTGAGCACCTTTGCCGAGTTTAGTTTCTCCATCTCCGTGTCGATGTATAGTACCTTCGGTTGGTGTCCCAGATACTCAATCGTGCGCGACGGCACCCGCAGCCCTGGCAGGTATAGGTCGTTACCACCGAGGCACGCAGCCATCAGTTGCGTCAGCACGAACGATTTGCCGTTTTTCTTCTGTCCGCTGATAGCCTGAATGCCTCCGAGTGTCGAGAATGGCACGCCGTTGTACTCCAGCATGTAGTACGGCTCCGGGTAGTCCTCTCGCGGGTCGAGCAGGTATGGTCTAATCGCCGCCAATCGCTGTTCCTGTGCGTCCGGCTCCCCCGGCAGTGGTATCTTGTTCTCTTCGTTCATAGTTCCTTGTTCGGTATGCCGCAATGTCATTGCGGCCTGTTTATTACTTAGCAGATTGGTACAACGCCCTCAGCTTCTCCACCGTCTTCTCGCTGCTTCGCTGTCGCCTTCTGGCATTGATTTCGTCGCGGTGAGCATCGCGGTATTCCTTCTGCTGAGCTAATATCTTCTCGCGCTGCTCCAAATACCTTTCATGGTCGCGCATCTTGCGACCCCGAACAGGCGGTTTCGGCTTGCGCAATCCCTTCTTGATATAGTCCCGGTAAAACTCCCGTCGTTGTGCCAAGATGCGCTCACGGTTGCGCTGGTAATAGTCGCGGTTTCGCTCCTGCGTGGTCATCGGGATAATTTGATATTGTTGATAAAATCACTGATGACCCACTTGCTACAGCAGTCGCTCTTGTCCACCACCTTACCCTTTGGCTTGCACTTCCGCCGTGGACCCTCGTAGTCGTACATATCGTGCAAAGCACAACTGGCGCAGCACTTCTTGATGCTCACTCCGTTTTTGTTCTTTGTGAACTCAGGAATTACGTCAAAATTCTCTTTTGTCATAGTCTCTTTGTTTTACTTTGTCCGTTGTAAGGCGATTCTATCGCCGTCCGTCATCCCCATACCTTGCGCTTCTGCCGCAAGCCTTCCCACGCCCTGTTAGGCATCCCCTCTCTCGAAAGCGAAGGCCAGCCCGTAGGCTGGTCTTCCTTGTAAAACTCAGAACGGCAGGTCATCATTTCCGTCGTTGTTTATAGGATTGCCGTTTTCATCTACTTTCGGTGGAAATGGGGCTTGCTGCTGGCCTTGGCTCTGCTGTGCCTGCTGTTGTCCCGCTGCCTGAGTGCTCGCCTGCTGTGCGGGCTGATTTGCGGGCTGTGGATTCTTCGATGCACTGGCTCCAATGAAGGTCACAGCGTCGAGTCTCGTCTCATTGAACCAACGGCCATTGTACTCATGGGCTTCGATGTGGAAGCGCACGCGCACCTCGTCGTTGGGTTGCAAGTTGAACTGTTTAATCCTGTCCTCGCCGAATGCTCGCATCACGATATACGATGGGTTTGTCTGATTCGGGAACCAATAGTATGCCATCACATATTCCTGAGACATCCACGGATTCCCTGTTGATTGGCTGACACCGCTTGCCGCTGGCATCACGACCGAGATTTTTCCTTCTAATTCCATAATTTTAATATATTGATGATTGAATTGCTTTACGGCTCTCACTGCGGCTGATGCCTTCTTCAGCCTGGCGGTCAAAGACGGCCTTTCGGCTGTCGATATCGCGCACTCTCGCCGCCCTCATGTGGCGGTCGAACTTGTCATCCTCTACCAGCCTGCGCTGGCGGGATGCTTTGATTGTTTCTTGATGTGTCATAATGATGGATAAAAACTTTGCTATGCTTTGCTCAGCTATACTGCGCTTTGCTTTACTTATCTTTACTTATCTAATCTTTGCTTCGTTTGGATATAACTTCGCTGAGCTTAACTCTGCTACGCTTCACCAGACTTCGCTTGACTCGACTACGCTACGTTGGGATATAACTTGGCTCGACTTTGCTATGCTATGCTCCACTTATCTAAGCTGCGCTTTGCTGTGTTTGGATATTGCTGTACTATGCTCGGCTATACTTCGCGTTTACTGCGCCATACTTCGCATAACTTAACTTAACTTTGTTTGGATATAACTTTGCTTTACTCCGTTCCGCTATGCTTCACTGGTCTTTGCTCAACTTCGCTCTGCTACGTTTCGATGTAACTTTGCTGAACTTTGCTCAACTGTGCTGAACCAAACTACACTATACTTAGCTCCACTCCGCAAAACTTCACCTTACAAGGCTCTACTATGCTAAGTTTGGATATAACTTTGCCAGGTCAGGCTATGCTATACATAGCTCCGCTTATCTCAGCTAATCTCTGCTAAACTGAATTATTTTAATTCTGTTATCGAATATCTTCCGTAGCACTGCCGATATGTCCCGATGCCGTACCTCAGTCCGGCATTGGTCATGGCCAGCCACACCTCGCTTTTGTTGAGCTGGCTCTCATCGAAATGCAGCTCGCCATCCAGACTCCATTCGGGGATAATCATGCGGGCTGTCACCACCTTTGCCTTCATAATGCCTACAGGTCTGATGTCCACATATTTCTCGGAGTGGTCATTCCATAATTCTTCGGGTGTGCAACCGTTGTCATCGAACTTCAGAATGCCGTCGTTGAACACGAACACGCTGCGCTGGAACTTTGCGCCCAGCTTGTTCTCCTTGGCTCCTGCCTCGAAACTCTTGGCAATCATGTTGGCATGCAAGAAATACTGACCCTTATTATTCCAATAGCACGACGCCAGAAACTTCAGATGGAAGATTTCATTCTGGTCGTCGTCAGTCTTCTTGCGCTTCGATGTCAACTCGGCAATAGCCTTGGTAAACTCATTCATCGGATTAACCGTCTGCGGGTTGTTGAGCATAAGGGGACATGTCCCTGTCATGCGGAATTTAATACTCTTCATAGTTACTTGATATTAAAAAAAACATTACTCACATTGTCACGCCAGACTCCCAGCCAGCCCACACACCAGCACCAGCACCAACGGTGCTACGAATACATACACCCACCAAGGGAAATCGAACGATTTGTCTTCGTTCGTTAGAATGTCAATCAGCTCTTTCATAATCGTCTTTGTTTTAGTTATTACAGTGCCTTGCGATTTTCCCGCAAGGATTCAATTTGTTGCCGTAGCCGGACTCGAACCGACGTAATGGGACTTCCTTTCGGCACCCATCATGCTTCCCCGTTACACCATACGGCAATATAAAAGCCCGCACGATTGCTCATGCGGGCACGTTCTATATTATTTCTAAGAACATTCACATAATCTTGATGCCTTCATCTTTCGCAACTCTCGACTGCTGGTTTTGATTTTAATCGCACTGCCCAGCCCCTCTCTACTCAGCGTTCACGACGCTAACGGAACTCCTTTGGCGCGGTTAGGGACTCTTTCACCCCTGAGCTTTCACCCGACCCACGTGCATCACTGCACCAGGCTTTCCCGCCCGGCTACACCTTTCGGTGCATTGCCTCTCGTCCGACTTTGTATTATTTGCGGAGCCGTTTGGCATCTTTGCAGCCTCCCGACCTTGATGGCCCTCTTGCGGGTTCCCCGTGTCGTTTCTGAGTTTCCAGAGATTCATGTCTCTGTTGCTTTGATTAGGCATCTTGCCTATGTTTGTGGAAGGAGCGGGATTCGAACCCGCGATGTCCTACGCT
>DEWO01000126.1:2480-9818 GCA_002363695.1 Prevotella sp. UBA3208 | reverse complement strand
CCTCGCGTGGGAAGTCTATCCACTCAGGATGTCCGAACTCGTTTCCCATGAAGTTCAGGTAGCCGCCATTGATGGCACCTGCCGTCACCAGACGTATCATCTTGTGCAGGGCAATGCCGCGCTGAACCAGGTCGTTGACATCCTTCTTGGCAAAGTGCCAGTACATATCAGCGTCAATCAGGCGGAAGATGATGGTCTTGTCGCCCACCAGTGCCTGGTCGTGACTCTCGCAGTACGAGATAGTCTTCTCGTCAGGACGACGATTCTTGACCTCCCAGAAGATGGAGCAGACATTGATATCCTCGTCACGTACCTCTTTAATAGTTTTAATCCAGTAGTCGGGTATGTTCATGGCCATGCGGTAGTCAAAGCCGTAGCCGCCATCCTCGAACTTGGCTGCCAAGCCGGGCATACCACTCACTTCCTCAGCAATGGTGATAGCCTGAGGATTCACCTCGTGAATCAGACAGTTGGCCAGCGTCAGGTAGCAGATGGCATTGTCGTCCTCGTGACCGTTGAAGTAGTCACCATAGCCTCCGAAAGCCTCGCCCAAGCCGTGCGAGTAGTAGAGCATAGAGGTCACACCGTCGAAGCGGAAGCCGTCAAACTTGAACTCTTCCAGCCAGTATTTACAGTTAGAGAGCAAGAAGTGCAGCACGTCGTCTTTGCCATAGTCAAAGCACAGCGAATCCCATGCGGGATGCTCGTGGCGGTCACCGGCATAGAAGAACTGGTTGGGGTCACCGGCAAGATTGCCCAAGCCTTCCACCTCGTTCTTTACCGCGTGCGAGTGTACAATATCCATAATAACCGCAATACCCAGCTTGTGGGCCGTATCAATCATCTCCTTCAGCTCCTCAGGAGTACCGAAACGGCTCGAAGGAGCAAAGAACGACGAAACGTGATAACCGAAGCTACCGTAATAAGGATGCTCCTGAATGGCCATCACCTGAATGGCATTGTATCCGTCCTTCTTGACACGAGGCAGCACATTCTCGGTAAACTCCTTATAGGTACCCACCTTCTCGGCATCCTGACTCATACCCACGTGGCACTCGTAAATCAACAGAGGAGACTTATTGGGCTTGAAGGTCTTTTTCTTCCATACATAAGGTTTCTCCGGGTTCCATACCTGGGCAGAGAAAATCTTCGTTTGGTCATCTTGTACCACACGACGGCACCAAGCGGGAATACGCTCACCCTCGCCACCGTTCCAGTGTACCTTCATCTTGTACAACTGTCCATGCTTCAGGGCTTTTTCCGAAAGTTTCAGTTCCCAGTTGCCTGTTCCTTCAATGCGCTTGCAGCGGTATTTCTCCGTCTCCTGCCAGTTGTTGAAGTCACCAATCAGGTAGATATCCGTCGCATTGGGAGCCCACTCACGGAATACCCATCCCTTTGCCAGCTTATGCAGTCCGAAATAAAGATGGCCCGAGGCAAACTGCGACAGGGTCTGCTTGCCGTTGCGGGTCAGCTGTCCTATCTTCCACAAGGCATGATCATGACGGCCACGGATGGCACCCTCAAAGGGTTCCAGCCACGAGTCATTGCGAACCAGACCTATATGCTGAGGTTCTTCCACTTTCTTTGCTGCCTTCTTGGAAACGGTCTTTTGGGCAGTAGCCTTCTTGGCCGTTGTCTTCTTTACAGGAGCAGCTGCCTTGGCTGTTGATGTCGTTGTTTTCTTTGTCGTTGCCATAGTCGTCTATGCTTTTACTTTAAAGATTGCTTTCTTGATTTCAGGTACACCGGCAATGCAGGGAGCATGACCGTCCTGAGGGAAGAAAATGGCCATCATGCCTGGCTGGCAAGTAATATAGCTGTCAGCAGCCAGATTAGGAATCTTGGTAATATCCTTCTCGGCATTGTACTCTGCCTCAGGCAGGGCGTCACGCTGAGTGTAGCCAAAGGTCTCTGCATCAGAAAGAGGTATCTGGATGTCAATCATATTGTTATGCGTTTCAATAGTAGCCTCTGCCGGCGTACGGCCCTTAGCCATCTGGATGTTAACAAAGAGGTCTTTGCCAACAATCTCGTGCTTGCCTGTCTCCAGCGCGTTGAGGTCATTCTGCTGAAGGAATTCCACTACTTTGGGGAACAATGGGTTCACCGATGCATAGTTTTTCAAGTTCTCAAGTTTGTCAATAATCATAATTTGTATGGTTTTAAGTAGTTAAACATTAATTCAAATTTCATTTTCTATTCTCTCTGCGCTGACCGCGAATATAGGTGCCCTGGGCGGTAACATTGCCGTTGCGGTCCTTCTCAATGAAGTTCCCATCCCGACGGTCATCCACATAGTTGCCTTCGAAACGTTTGCCCTGCTTATCCTCTTCTATCGCCGGTCCATTGCGCTTACCTTTATTGAAATGGCCCTTGAACTTAGAGCCGTCAGCATAGCGAGCTATACCCTCGCCATGTATCTTTCCGTTCATGAACTGTCCTTCAAAGACGTCACCGTTCTTGCGGGTCAGCTTACCACGCCCATTGGGCAGGTCCTGTTTCCACTCGCCCTGATAGACGTCGCCGTTCTTCCACGTCAGGATACCTTGTCCGGACTTGTCTCCATTTTGGAACTGACCTGTATACTTATCGCCGTTGGCATAGCGGAAAACGCCTTGTCCCGTACGCTGGCCCTTCACGTAGTCTCCTTCGTAGACATCACCGTTCTGAAACTTGTAGATGCCCTTACCGTGTTGTAGGTCGTTCTGGAACTGTCCCACATAGTTGTCGCCATTGGCATAGCGATAGGAGCCTTTGCCACTCTGGTGGTCATCCAGCCACTGACCATCATAGGACGAGCCGTCGCCCCAGTCAAAACGGCCGTGACCGTTCTTCTTGTCCCCCTTCCATTCTCCATCGTAGTAAGCACCGCCCTTGAAAGTATAGCGTCCCTTACCATGACGCAGATCTGCCTTCCACTGACCGTCGTAACGGTCACCGTTGAAATAGTCCATCACGCCGTGTCCCTCACGATCATCACGATACCACAGGCCTGAATACTTGTTGTTATTCGAATAGTAATAGGTGCCCCGACCGTGCTGGTGGTCCTGAAGCCAGCCGCCCTCATAGCGTTCTCCGTCAGCAAACGTGTACGTTCCAAAGCCCTGACGCTTACCTTTCACATAGTCACCTTCGTACATATCGCCGTCTTTCCACATGGTTTTTCCTTTGCCATAGGGCTTACCCGACTGCATTTCGCCTTGATAGACGCCACCATCCTTAAAAGTATACGAACCCAAGGTTATCTTTTGTGCTGACATTGCCAGCGATAGACATATGAACAGAAATATAAATATATAGCGCTTCATTACCAAATCTAATTTAAAATCCTTACAAAGGTATTAAAAAAAATCAAGACTGCCTTGGGTTTTCGAAAAAATTCACTAATTTTGCGAACTGATTAAGAATTTTAAGAGACATTATGAATTTCACAGCTATCATTCCCGCCCGCTATGCCTCCACACGTTTTCCAGGCAAACCGCTGGCACTGCTGGGCAACAAGCCCGTCATTCAGCACGTTTACGAACAGGCAACCTCCGTACTCAACGAGGTATGGGTAGCCACCGACGACGACCGCATTCGTGAAGCTGTCGAGAAGTTTGGCGGTCGCGTGGTGATGACCCGTGCCGACCACAAAAGCGGTACTGACCGCATTGAGGAAGCCGCAGAGAAAACAGGCACTCAAGCGGATGTCGTCATCAACATCCAAGGCGATGAACCATTCGTCCAACCATCTCAAATAAAAACTCTAATGCAACTATTTGACAATGCTGATACTCAGATAGGTACACTCGGAAAGTATTTTGAGAATATAGAAGCAGTCAACAACCCCAATTCTCCCAAAATCGTCACCGACAAACAGGGATTTGCCCTCTACTTCAGCCGCTCTGTCATACCTTACATAAGAGGTGCTCAAGATAACGAATGGTTGTCACATTTCCCATTCCTCAAGCACCTGGGGCTCTACGCTTATCGGCGTGAGGTATTACACGAAATAACGCAACTCCCCCAGTCGTCCCTCGAGATAGCAGAGAGTCTGGAACAGTTGCGTTGGCTGGAAAACGGCTATCGCATCCGCGTGGGGCTGACAGACGTTGAAACCGTAGGCATTGATACCCCCGAAGACTTGCAACGAGCCGAGGAATTCCTGAAAAGCCGGAGTTAACCTTGCTGCATTTGCCTTAGCAAGTCCTTTTGCCGATCCGTCAGATTGGCAGGCAGCTTTACCTGATAAGTCAGTATCAGGTCCGTACCTCCCCTGCCCTTTCCGCGCAGACGAGCCTTCGTACCGGGCTGGGTTTCGGGCTTCACCTTCAGGCGCAAGCGCTCACCTGTGCCCGTCGTCACCATCACATCTCCGCCAAGCAAAGCCGTATAGAGGTCAATGGTCACCGTCGCCTGTGTGTTTGTAGGCTTCTCTTGGTAGACGCGCTGCCCCCCTCGTGCACCCATTCCCCCAAACAAATCCTGGAAGAACGACGAAAAGCCTCCGCCACCCGTAAACTGCGAGAAGTCAAAACCTTCAAAGCCCCCTCCGCCAAAACCGCCGAAGCCACCTGCGCCACCGCCTGTAGCACGCTCATAAGCATCGGCTTGCTGCCATTGCTCACCATACTTGTCATACTTGGCACGCTTTTCGGGGTCGCCAATCACATCGTAGGCCTCCTGCAATGCCTGGAACTTGGCTTTCGCCTTGGGGTCATCTGGATGCAGATCCGGATGAAACTGCTTGGCACGCTTCAGGTACGCACGTTTGACGTCCTTCTGCGCTATCGTCTTGTCGACGCCTAAAATCTTGTAATAGTCAATAAATGCCATACTCTTAGTCCTCCTGAGTTTTTATTCTATTTTATCTACCTTAAAAAACAGCAAAAAGTGTACCAAAGCTTTGTTAGTAGCAATTTTTTTTATACCTTTGCACGTATGAAACGACTCACCATCATCACACTGGCTCTTCTGAGCCTCAACATTATGGCAGCTGCCAAGACCAATAAGACAGTAACGCTACGCATCATAGAAACCAGCGACGTACACGGAGCCTTCTTTCCATACGATTTCATCGAGCGCCGTCCCATGAACGGCACCATGGCCCGCGTCAGCACTTACCTGAAGCGCCAGCGGCAGCAATTCGGCAACCGCCTTATCCTTCTGGACAACGGAGACATCCTGCAGGGACAACCCTCCTGTTACTACAGCAACTACGTCAAGACCGACTTACCCAACGTTGCAGCAGAAGTCATGAACTACCTCAAGTACGACGCAGAGATGTTTGGCAATCACGACGTTGAGACTGGTCACGCCGTCTACGACAAATGGATTCGCGAGCTCAACTGCCCCACCCTTGGAGCCAACATCATTGACACCAAGAGCGGCAAGCCCTATGTAGAGCCCTACCTCATGCTGGAACGCAACGGAGTGCGCATTGCCGTTTTGGGAATGCTGACACCGGCCATCCCTAACTGGCTGCACCAGAATCTATGGTCAGGTATGCGCTTCGAGAACATGGTCAGTTGCGCCAGCAAGTGGGTCAAGACGCTGCGCGAAAAAGAGAATGCGGATATCGTCATAGGACTCTTCCATAGTGGCTGGGACGGTGGAATCTCCACCCTGCATTACGACGAGGATGCTACCAAGAAGGTGGCAGAGCAAGTAGAGGGCTTTGACGCTATCTTCTTCGGCCACGACCATACCGAGCGCAACAGCACCTTGTCCAACGGAGTACTCTGTCTCGACCCCTCATGCAACGCTATCAAGGTGGCCCAAGCCACCATTCAGTGTTCGCTGGTCAACGGCCGCTGGACCGTTACCCGCAAACACGGCGAAATCGTTGACATCACCGGCGAGGCTATTGACGAAGACTATATCAAGCACTTCCAGCCTCAGACTGACAGCATCCGCCAATTTGTCGACCAACCCATCGGCACCTTCCTGACGTCCATGAGTTCACGCGATGCCTTTTTCGGACCAGCGGCTTTCGTTGACTACATCCACGACCTGCAGCTGGAGCATACCGGTGCCGACGTGTCCTTCAATGCTCCCCTGCAGTTCGACACCGAGGTCAGGAAAGGCACCGTATACATGAGCGATATGTTCAAGCTCTACCACTATGAGAACCAGATTTACACGCTCCGAATGACGGGTCGTGAAATACGCCAGCACCTGGAGATGTCCTACGACCAGTGGGTCAACACCATGCAGTCGCCCGACGACCACATTATGCTACTCACCGACCAGGCGTGGGACGACAAACAGCGCATGGGCTTCAAGAACCTGACATTCAACTTCGACTCGGCAGCAGGCATCGACTACGAGGTGGACATCACCAAGCCTGACGGACAGAAGGTACGCATTCTCCGCTTCAGCGACGGGCGCCCGTTCGAGGAAGACCAGTGGTACCGCGTAGCCATGAACAGCTATCGCGGCAACGGCGGCGGCGAACTGCTGATACGCGGTGCCGGCATTCCCATGGACTCCCTCCCCTCGCGCATCATCTATATGAGCCCGCGCGACCAGCGGCACTATCTCACCGAGAAAATCCGCCAAGAGGGCAGCGTCGCTCCACAAAGCCACCACAACTGGCGCTTCGTCCCCACCGAATGGGCAGAGCCTGCCATTTTGCGTGACCGCAAACTAATCTTCAAAGAATAATCTTTCACCTATGACCACTCAATACTTCGTTTTCTGTCAGTCGGACCTTGTCCTGGAGCATCACGGTGACAACTACCGGATTCCCACCGAGGCTCCGACCGACGTCAAGCCCTGGACAACCATCATGGACATTGACGGTGCCAAAGCCTACCGCATAGACCTACCCATCACAGGCTCCGAGCGCTACGAGATGTGCCCGCTACGCCAGTCGTACTACAAGTTATCGAAAGCCGACTACCTGAAGGCCGGCAAGTGTCAGGAGTTGCTCTACTGGGACCAGAACACCAAGTTCTGTGGTGTCTGCGGCGGACCGATGCATTTCGATACACCTATTTCTAAGAAGTGCGACCATTGCGGCAAGGAACTGTGGCCGTCACTGGCCATTGCCATCATCGTCCTTATACGCCGCAAGGCTCCCACGCCTGCGGCTGACGGTTCACACAAGGACGAAGTTCTCCTCGTTCACGCCAACAGTTTCCGCGACAACCACTACGGACTCGTTGCCGGATTTGTAGAGACAGGCGAGACACTGGAAGAAGCGGTTTACCGCGAAGTCATGGAGGAGACCGGGCTCCACATCACCAACCTGCGCTATTTCGGTTCCCAGCCGTGGCCCTACCCTTGCGGTCTCATGGTAGGCTTCACTGCCGACTACGACTATGGCAAGATTCACTTGCAGCGCTCTGA
>DEWO01000126.1:0-2384 GCA_002363695.1 Prevotella sp. UBA3208 | reverse complement strand
AAACTCAGTATTGCCCGGCAACTCATCGATGCCTGGCTGGAGGAAATCGAATGAAGACGAGGATGACCATAGCCAAGTTCCGAGACATCGCAGTACTGGTGCTGTTAATAGCTATAAACCCGCTTGCCAGCTACAAATCCACCCCGCCCCGCATCTCCGACAAGGTGGAGATTCGAGTCAGCCGTCCCCTACGGGCTGACTCAACACAACTGGAGGAACTGCGCTACTATTTTCGTAACCATAAGGTCACAGACGAAGGCTATAACCTCATTGCACAATATTACAACCTCCTTTCCCGCCAACGGCAAAAGCCCAGCCATAGTCCCACTAGTCAAACTAGCCCCACTATCACCCGGGTCTACATCCGTGCCAAGGACCGCCTGCTGCCTGCCGTCGTCATCGGCGGTGGCTACTGGAAGGCTGGACGTTTCCTGACGGGCACTCCCCAAGGCCCGACTATCCTGCACGACGAGGACGGACACATCGTCAGCGCCGTCATGGAGGCCGACACCGCCGTCACAGGCATCCGTGTCGACTCGACGGGCACCTACCGCGGACAGCTGAACCGACTGCTGCAAGCCTCCGGACAAGGCATCTACGATGGCGTGGACGGTACGCATTATGAAGGCTTATGGCTCTATGGCAAGCGCGACGGCTTCGGCTTCGAATCATCCCCCCATCATCAGGTGCGTGTAGGCATCTGGAAGAAAGACCGTTTCCTGGGCGAAAAGCTCAGGTACACCACCGAGCGCATCTACGGAATAGACATCTCGCGCCACCAGCACGAGAAGGGGCGCAAGCGCTATTCCATCAACTGGAACGACCTGCGCATCACATCCCTCGGTTCCAAGCACCATTCCGGAGGGCAGACCTTCCCCGTATCCTTTGTCTACATCAAGTCTACCGAGGGTACCACTGTGCGCAACCGGTATTTCCTAAAAGACTATGCCGCTGCAAAGGCTAAGGGCATACGAACGGGGGCCTACCACTTCTTCTCGCTCAAGACACCGGCCCTCGCCCAGGCTACCTATTTTGTCAACCACACGCTGTTCCGGCCTGACGACTTCCCGCCCGTGCTGGACGTGGAGCCCACCGACGGCCAGATACGCAAGATTGGCGGCACGGAAGAGTTGCTGCGGCGCATCCGTATCTTCATGGAGTACGTCGAGAAGCGCACGGGCATGAAGCCCATTCTCTACATCAACCAGGGTTTCGTCAACCGCCACATGGCCCATGCTGCCGACATCAAGCAGCGCTACAACGTCTGGATAGCCCGCTACGGCGAATACAAGCCTGACGTCAAGTTGGTCTACTGGCAGCTGACTCCCGACGGACGCGTGAATGGCATCACTGGCCCCGTCGACATCAATGTCTTCAACGGCTATCAAGGCCAATGGGACGAGTTCTGCCGCACCGGCTTCCACAAATAGATATAAGCTATAAGTTATTCAGAGATAAAAATCCTTCGTCAGCAACCGGTAAGTCTCGTCGCCTATCGTCATTTCAGAACGCTGGCAGCGGCAGGGACGTTTGCGGAATGCCAGCAGATAGCGCCGGGCTGGTTCTCCCGCCTTTGTACGGACGGCACACACACGACGCAGGAAGAAGCCCCGGAACGTAGCCTCGTCCTCCATCTTCTGACGGTAGTCGAAGGGGACTACCACGCTCAGCACGCCCTCGTCGTTCAGCAGGTGCCATGCCGCCTCCATCAGCTCCGCATAGGTCAGCGTGTCAGCATGGCGGGCCATACTGCGCCGGTCGTCCGGCGCCTTCAGTGCGTCCACGAAGAACGGCGGATTGCTGACCACTGCGTCAAACACTTCGTGATAGTCGACATCACGGGCAAGTGCCTGCACCGCAACGCGCATGACTTCAACGCGCTCCCGGCGCCCGGCCCGGGCCACATTCTCGCGTGCCTGGCGCACTGCTCCCTCATCCACGTCAATAGCGGTCACATACGCCTCCGGACAGCGCTGTGCCATCATCAGGGCTATCACGCCCGTTCCCGTACCGACGTCCAGCACGCGGTCGCCGCCGGCGGCCCATGCCCCCAGCAGCACGCCGTCCGTACCGACCTTCATAGCGCACAAATCCTGCTCTATAGTGAACTGCTTAAAACTGAAATTACCCATACTGCCTGCAAAGATAATAAAATCTGAGCAATATACAAAAAATACTTTTATATTTTTCGCTCTATTGGCAACTTCTTTCAGCGAACGCCACGACGGGCGGTCATAGGAACAAAATCGACCCACCTTTACCTTACTATATAAAAAATGTGGGGGCAGTTACATTGTATTTGCAAAAAAATTAGTAACTTTGCACCGAAAATTCGACGAAATGACACGACGAGAGATAAATATTGTTAAGCGAGAGCAGAAAAT
>DEWO01000050.1:6359-7743 GCA_002363695.1 Prevotella sp. UBA3208 | reverse complement strand
GTGAAGAATTGGCTACCGCTCGAAAGCGTTGCCGATAACTTGCACGTCGTAATGTCTGCGAATATACGACATCGTGTGATTGCTCCCGTCTTCAAATCGAATGGCGTAGGCAGTCTGTAGGAAGATGACCTCGCCCGTCTCTTCGTGCAAAGGGTCTGACAACTTTCCCTGACGCTCGCGAATGCTGTAGAGCCTTACGATGTCATGCTCCCAGATAGGCAGCTGAAACATATCGTCCATGCCCGTCTGCTGACATAGCGTTTCGGGGTCGATATTCACCCAGTAGGAGCCGTTGCGGTTGCCTGGCTCGTCATTGTAGATTGCATCCTGCTCGTCGTAACTGTTGATGTGCTGACCGTCAGCGTCGAAGTTGGCGATGTGCTGATGTGCGTAGTAGCCTTCTACCATGTTGCCCGTCTTCAGCGCACGGGCTTTGAATCGTATGCGTCTCATGGGTAACTTCTGACTGGGATTGTGATAGTTGTCGGGTCATTTGCTTCGATAATGGCTTTCTTGCCGTCAAAGAGAATAGCGGTCACGGTTCTCATCTTGTCGCCTTCCTTCATCCAAAGTTTGCGCTGGCAGCCGTTTGGCGACTCGTCGATGCAGATTTGTGCGAAGTCTCGCAGGGCTTTCATGTTCGGGTATTCCGCTTGCGGATTCTCATTTGTAACGGTTTCCCTCATTTCCTTCACCCACTTCTGATATTTGAAGATGGCATCGTTTATCTTGCTCCGATAGTCTTCTGCCAGCCTTTGCGTCTTTTCCCATTCGGCCTTTCGGCTTTCAAGGTCGGCTTGTGCCTCGGTCAGTCGTTCCTCCATCTTCTTCGCCTTCTTTTCGGTGTCGGTCATTTTGTGGAAGTTGTTGTACTCGTCAAACATGGCATAGTCGCCCGTGTTGACATACTCCATAAGTGCCGGTATAAGGTCGATGTCTTTCATGTCGGCCTTTTCCAGCTTGTTGATGAAAGCCGTTACTATGTCTTGGCGTGCCTTCATCCTTGCAAATTCGTCTCTGTCCATTTTATTTTATTCGTTTAATTCGTTAAATTCGTGGTCGGAAAAAGATAAATTCGTGTAAATCCGTGATAATTCGTGTTCAAAAAAAGTGAAACCGGCGACAAAAGCCGTTGCTTGTCGCCGATTCCGTTAGAGTTCACTCAGCCTTGTCGGTGTCCGGCTCCTCGATGTCGATTTTGAGGTTCGCCTCCTTCGCCTCGATGCGGATCCGCTCTCGCAGGGCACTCTCATAATCGTCCATTGCCTTGCACTGGCGGTCGTACAGGACGCGCTTGTTATCAGGCATCTGCTTGTACGCCTCCGTGTCGCGGAATTGCGTCATCTCCTCGAAGCGACAGCGCAACTCGTCGTACTCCTCCGCC
>DEWO01000050.1:5818-6285 GCA_002363695.1 Prevotella sp. UBA3208 | reverse complement strand
GCCATGCGCTTCACGCGCTTCTCCTCGTCCGTCAGTTCCTCTTCGGGAGCGTCGCCCGCGTCCCCGTCCTCACCGTGTCCCAGGGTGATGGTGCCCTTGCCGTCCTTGACGGTCAGCGTCGCCGGCACGCCCTTGGTCAGCTGCTCCAGCAGACCGATGACCGCCTTGCCCGTCATGTCCGCCAAGCGTCCCAACTGCCCCACACGATAGAGCGCGTAGGCCATCAGCGCGTCGGAGCTCGCCATCAGCACGTCGCCGATGCCGCTGAGCACGTCGCCCAGACAAAAGTTAATCACTGCGGTCGTGTACATCGCCACGGCCAGAACCGAAAGAAGAATAATCACTGTCTTGTTCTTCATCTTGCTTGTTGTTTTTTAATTGTTGAAAAATAAAGGGGTTACTTAAAATTGAGAGTTAGTAGGGTTTCTCTCAGAAGATACCATACTAAGTGCGACCCTCTTAGTAGG
>DEWO01000050.1:0-5704 GCA_002363695.1 Prevotella sp. UBA3208 | reverse complement strand
TCTGTTTGTTACGTCTGAGGGATGAGGTCAGAACGGAGCCTTATCATCGTTGCCCTCATACCATCCGAAGTGCCAATGCCAACGAAGCCACGATACGACGATGCGCACCGAATAGTTGACGGTTTTGTTACCGCTGAACCCTATGGCCACGGATGGCCACAGAGTCCAGTTGATGTCGTGAGTTACATACATGACTTACAAATCGTTTGGTGGTCGTAGTCCATACCTTTTTCGATGAAACTGTCTTCGAGTACGTCTGACAGACTCCAAGTCCATTTAGCGATGTCGAGCACCTTCAGCGCGTTCTTGCGATTGCGGAAGTCTTCGTTGATGCGTTGGAACGTGTCGATCTTACAACTTCTGTTCTCGCTATATTGTGAGTACCACGGATTCTTCTTGCAATAGTCGGCATCCTTGCGAATGCTCTTGATTTCCTTTAAGGACTTTCGCTCTGCATCGGTCAGCTGCTTGCGCTTGTTGTCGATGAGAGATTGAACGTCAACGGCAAACACGACGAAAACACTAATGGCATTCTCCGTGTTGTTGTAGCGTTCAAGTTTGAAGATGTCGTCCTTGGTTCTGAAACCGACAGCGACGGCCTTGACCGTGCCCAGTTCCTCACTCTCGTACTCGTTGCCGATGCACTCTTTCCATGCTCTCTCGGCCTTCATGAATGCCAGCCGTCTCAGATGTTCCTTCACGGCTAACTGACTGTTGGCTGCTTGCTCTATGGCAGTCGCCAACGCTCTCTGGTAAATTCCTTCTTCTTTCATAGTTCCTTGATAATTCGTTTATTTTACTTGATTCTCTCTATTTCCTCTCTCGCCGCCTTGGAGATACCCATCATGGGAAAGTGGAAGGCGACGTAGTTCTCAATCTGTGCGCCGCGTGACGCTTGCCAGCCCGGCAGCATCGCGATGCCGTCCGCACGGGTCATCAGCAACAGAAGGTCGTAGCACAGCACCACGGCATACGCCAGCCGCTTGCCCAGCACCCACTCCATCGCCCTGTATATCCACGGCCAGCGACAGGCCCATACCCTACACGGGTTGATACATCCGTACCCGTGCCGCCGCAAAATCCTCTCCGCCTCACGGAACCGCCGCACATAGTCAGCCCGCTCCACCCCGGACATTCCGCCCGACAAATAGATTCGCCTTTTCATACGTCAATACGGATTATTTTGTTTGCCCTTCTTCATGCGCTCCTTTTCATCCCGGATAGCGTCGTTCAGTGTTGCCTTCAGCTCACGCAGATGCTTAAAGGTCTCGGCAGGTGTTCGCGGACATCCCCGGACGAATGACCGCAAGTTCGGAGTGTCAAAGCCAAACTCCGAGGCGTCGCAGATGTACTCCTGCCACTCCATGTACTGCTCACGGGTCACGTCGGCCAACACGCAGTAGATGATGTCGTCCATGTTGATGGTGAACATCCCGTCGCCATAGTCGTACACGCTTCCCGTCTCGTCGCCTATCCAGTAGCCGTAGTGAGCATCCAGTTCCCACATGCGCAGCAGTTCCACGAGGAAGCCGTTACACGCCTGCTCCCATTGCTCTTTCAGTTGTCGCTTGATAGCGTCTTTTGCCTTTTTCATAATTTCGTTCAATTTGATTTTCTTTCAAGAAATGACTTCAAAGCGTTTTCGATGTTATCTTTTTCGCTTTCGATGTCGCTTTTCATCCAAAGGGTTGCCATCTGGATAACGGGGTCTGCATTCAGTTGTGGAACGTGAGCCACTGCGTATGAGCAAAGCAGCTTCTTTATTCCGTCGGCAATACCGAGCGTTATTTCAGCAATACCGGCACCTTGTTTCATCTCTTCATCAATAACAGGTGCTACCGATTCAAATACTTTTTGAGAAATGTCGAGCAATTTGTCAATGCTCATAGTCTCTTGGATACCTTCTTCGTTCATAGTTCCTTGATAAATTCGTTTAATTCGTGAAATTCGTGGTCGTTATTCACTCACTCTGCCTTCCGCAAGGTCAAACCCGTAGAGCGCGTCGAGCAGGGCGTGAACGAGGTCTATCTTGTGCGTAGGCTGGGGGCCTCCCTTCACGATGCGGCGCAGGTCGCTGCTGCTCACCTCGGCGGCACAATTCCCGAAGCACCAGGGCCACAGGGGCGACATGGAGAACTCTATCCACGGCTCCTTGTCGAGTATCATGCTCTCCAGTTCCGCGATGCGGGGGTTCTGCGTGAGGGCTGTCTGACTGACTGGTACCACCATCTGCTGTATCACGCTGGCGATGTCCGCTGCCGTTGCCTGTTGGTTCTTCTTCTGGAGGATGGTCTGAAGCCACGCCTTCAGTTGGTTAATGGGCTGAATGCTCTGGGCGGGGTCGTAGCCGAAGAAGCGGATGTCGATGTCCTGGCGGTCGTCGATGGCTGCCAGTTGGTTGATGCTCAGCATCGAGTCGAACACCTCACCGGGGCAGACGTAGAGCCAGCCCTGCCGCACCCACTCCTCGTAGAGCGGACGGTTGGGGCTTTCCTTCATCGTCTTCTCCAGCACCCACGCCACCGCGTCGGCAAAGAAACGTCCCCGCATCGTGTCGCTCGGAGTGTAGTTCACGCCCAGCGTCACCATCGCGTAGAGGTCGTCGCCAAGACTGAAATCCAAACCCACGAACACCCGCCAGCCGTCCTGATAGTGGCAGTCGGTGATGCGCTTCTGCACCTGTAGCGGTCGTATTCGGTCGCCGGTGATCCATTTCTGAATGCGCCCGGTCTGCCACATATTGAAGTCCTTCGTCAGCACCTCCTGCTTTGTGTCTTCCGTTCCCGTGGCGGCTTCGTGGAGTCGCTCGCGGTAGTAGGTCGGCTGGACGGTGGTGCCGATGGAGCGGTTCACCTTCTTGAAGAGTTCGGGGTCGTCGAGTTTCGTCAGGTCGTCGGTCAGTTCCCACTTGTCGAGTTGGAGCAGGAAGGCACACCATTTATCTTCTTCCGTGCGGCAGGGCTGTCCGAGGGGATAGTCCAACTCTTGCAACAGCGATGCTTCCACCTGCTCAATCTTCGTCTTGTAGGGGCCTTCCTTGATGCGTCCGGCGGTGGTGGTGTGAAGCAACAGCTTTTCACGTCGCGGACCCGTTGAACCCCAGCAGGTATCGACTGCCGCTTGCATGTCGGAGTGGGCGTTGACGTAACTCGCCTGTCCGTGCTCGTCGGCATGAACCACCGAGGCATAGAGTCCATCCTTTGAGGTCTTGCCAGCTGCCATGCACTTGATTTCGCCCTTCATCGGGTGTCCCGGTTGCCAGTTCAGTCCGTTGCGGGTCATACGGAAGTATTTGCCGCCCATGCGGTTCGAGCACGTCGGGTCCACTTGCATGGCAAACTCGCGGATGGCTTTGTAGGCGATTTGGCTCTGTTCGCTGCTGTTGGTGCAGATGAGAGCCTGCCCGTTCACGTCGCCCAGGAATCCCACCTCGGTGAAGTCCACCGCGCCGCCCAGCTCCGTCTTGCCGCTCTTACGGGTCAGGAACCAGTGCGCCTCCTGTGTGAGCCGTCGCGTGTCCCACACCTCGCCGTCCTTCACCCATTCCGTGGGCAGCAGCATGTCGCCCTCGTAGTAGGTGCGCTCCATCGGTACGTCCACCTTGAAAGCGTAAATCTCGAAGATGAGCCACGCCTGAAACGGCATCAGACGGACGTGTTGCGAGCCTCGCGGAGTGGAGAACCGCAGCCCGCCCTTCACGTGTCGCCCGTTCTTCCACTGTCCCTCGATGGCTCGCAGCGACCGCTTCACCCGCTCGGGGTCGAGGTCGTAGGAGTCCATCAGTCGGAACTCCTTGCGGATGCCTAAGAGTTCGTAGAGGTTGGCATGACTGCCGTCGTTGCTGATAGCGTCCTCGATGTAGATAAGCAGTCGCTGGTCGAAGCTGTTCAGACGGTTCACATAGTCTGGCAGATGTGTCCGCAGATCGTCGAGACATTGCGCCTTGGCTTGCCGCAGTTCTTCAAAGTCGTTGGTCATACTATTCCGTCAATAAATTCGTTGAGTTTGTCGGTCGCGTTGTTGCCCGCAGGGTCTTCGGGCTTGGCTGCTGCCTTTGCCGCCGTCATGCCCAGCATCTGAGCGTACTTCTGGCAGATGGCCTCCTGCTGGTAGAGCAGATTGCAAAGCGGGTGCTGCTTGTGGGTGGGCTGACCGTTGGAGCCAGGCACCCACTCCACGGCTCCCTCCTTGGTGATGGTGTCGCGGTACTGGTCGCGCACCTCCAGCGCACTGGCATAGTTGCGGATGGTGAGGTTCAGGTGCTCCGGCACCTTGCCGCCGTGCGAGTGCTTCACCTGTGCGCGGATGTCTTTTAGATAGGTTGCTGCTTTTGCCATTATTTCTTGAATTTAATTACAAGTTGGTTGCGCTGCTCAAAGGGCAGCCGGTAGTGTAGATAGTTGGCATACGATATGCCGAACTCGCGGCCCGGCAGGGTCATCCATGCGTCCCATCGGGTGTCGCAGGGTCGGTGTAGTTTTCGGTTCTTCGCCTTGTATGCCGCCGCGCTGGAGTGTATGCCCTTCGATGTGAGAGCCTCGCCGAGCACACCCAGACACACGTAACTCTGTCGGGCACCCTCCTGGCGTTGTTCCTTGGGTATCAGTCCGCACAGCGGGCAGGCCGCGCAACAGTCAGGCTGCTCGGCTGGCAGTTTCATCGGTACGATGGCTTGTCTTGGCATGTCGGTGAATTTGTTTTTTAATTATCGTGCGTTTCGCTTATATATTCCGATGTGGGATATATGTCCCGCTTTCCTTATCGGGATAAGTTATGTTAAGGCGTGGGAAAAAGTACCCCCTCGGAACGTCCTGTGTAGATAAAAGGGAGGGCAAGGTGATTTCAGAATATTTTGCCTTTGTAAAGAAAACGGATAGCCCGAGGTTATGAGGTGACGGACTCGAACGATGTCAGCTCGATGGTCAAGCCTTCATCGGTTCGCTGGACTTTGAAGGTGGTTAGTATCTTGCCTTGCTTATTGTAGTGGCAGTCCATGATGGTGTACTCAGCCGTCACGTCGTAGGGGTCGTAGTCATCGTCTGGTATCTGTGGGCCTTTGCCGTCCATTGTCTTGCGGCTCAGCACGTCCTCTGCGTGGTTAGTCACTGCGATCTTACGCTCATCCATTGTCATATCCTTCAGCTTCTCATAGTTCAGGGTGCCGAAGATACCCAATCGTTTGTTCTCTTGCATAGTTTCTTGATTATTGATTATGAATTTACTCATAATGTTGTCCTTCCATCGGTCTTGCCTTGCCTCGGCACGCTGGCGGACTATCTTCGCCGTGTTGCTGCCCAGCTCCTTATGGATGCGGGCATGACAGGCGAAGCACAGACTCATCAAGCCTTGAAGTCCGCAGTCGATAGCCAGCCGCCGCATCTCGTCTTTGGTTCGTGCTGTCTCAATGGGCACCACATGATGTACACATCTGGCACTTGTCACGATGCCCTGCTTCATACACTCTTCGCAAAGTCCGTTGGTGCTCCTGAGTTTGGCGATGCGCAACTCCTTCCACTCGCGGCTGTTGTATATCTCCTGCTTGTCCTTGGCTACCTTGTCAGATACGCCTCGCCAGTTGCGTTTCTTGTTCATATCGTCGCCTCCATCCATTGCCGCATGAGGTCGGTCATGTCGTCGTGGCTGATGGGCAGCTGGCGATGGAAGCCCTCGCTGTCGGTCGTGGTGATCAGCCACATGTGACGGG